>NZ_QHHV01000082.1:0-28836 GCF_003947245.1 Actinoplanes sp. ATCC 53533
GGACACGTAGTCGAGTCCGGCGTCGTGGAAGAACCGGACGGAGGCGGGATCTCCGCCGTGCTCGCCGCAGACACCGACGGTCAGGTCGGGCCGGGCGGCCCGGCCCCGGGTGACGGCGATCCGGACCAGCTCGCCGACGCCGGAGGTGTCGAGGGTCTCGAACGGCGACGCGGCGAAGATGCCCAGGGCCAGGTAACGGCCGAAGAACGCTCCTTCCACGTCGTCGCGGGAGAAGCCCCAGGTCATCTGGGTCAGGTCGTTGGTGCCGAACGAGAAGAACTCGGCCGCGTGGGCGATCTCGCCGGCGGTCAGCGCGGCCCGCGGCACCTCGATCATGGTGCCGATCCGGATCGGCGGTGCGCCGTCGACGCCGGCCAGGACCGATTCGGCCTCCGCCCGTACCGTCTCCAGCTCCTGCACGGCGCCGACCAGCGGGACCATGATCTCCGGCCGCGGGTCGCCGCCGGCGGCGACCCGGGCCGCCGCGGCCTCGGCGATCGCCCGGACCTGCATGGCGAACAGGCCGGGGATCACCAGGCCGAGCCGGACCCCGCGCAGGCCGAGCATCGGATTCTCCTCGTGCGTCCGGCGCACCGCGGTCAGCAGGACGCCATCGCGGCCCGGATCCTGTCCCAGGGCCTCGGCCCGGGCGACGCGGGCCGTGAGGTCCTCGAGCGCCGGCAGGAACTCGTGCAGCGGCGGGTCGATCAGCCGCACCGTGACCGGGAGTCCGTCCATCGCCTCGAACAGCTCCACGAAGTCCGCCCGTTGCAGCGGCAGCAGCGCCGCCAGCGCGGCGTCCCTCGCACTGTCGTCGGCGGCCAGGATCAACCGCTCCACCAGCTCACGCCGCTCGCCGAGGAACATGTGCTCGGTGCGGCACAGCCCGACACCGGTGGCGCCGAAGCGGCGGGCCCGGGCGGCGTCCGCGGCCGTGTCGGCGTTGGCGTGCACCCCGAGCCGGCGTACGGCGTCGGCGTGCCCGAGCAGCCGGTGCACCGCGGCGATCAGCGGATCGTTCTCCGGCCGCAGCTCGCCCTCGAAGTAGCGCACCACCGGGGAGGGGTGGACGGGCACGGCGCCGGCGTAGACGCGGCCGGTGGTGCCGTCGAGGGAGATCATGTCGCCCGCGTGCAGCACGGTGTCCCGGACGGTGACGGTTTCCTGCTCCAGGTCGATGACGAGCTCGTCGGCGCCGCAGACGCAGGTCTTGCCCATGCCCCGCGCCACCACCGCGGCGTGCGACGTCTTGCCGCCGCGGCTGGTGAGGATGCCGCGCGCGGCGATCATGCCGGGCAGGTCGTCGGGGTTGGTCTCCCGGCGAACCAGGATGACCGGGTCGGTGGCCGCCGCGGCGTGCGCGGAGTCGAAGACGATCGTCCCGACGGCGGCGCCGGGTGAGGCGGGCACGCCGGTGGTCAGCGGCTCCGGCGCGGCCGAGCGGTCGAAGCTCGGGAACATCAGCTGGGCGAGCTGGGCGCCGGTGACCCGCTGCAGCGCCTCATCGAGGGTGATCACACCCTCGTCCACGAGCTGGGTGGCGATGATGAACGCCGCGGCCGCGGTGCGCTTGCCGACCCTGGTCTGCAGCATCCAGAGTTTGCCGCGCTCGATGGTGAACTCGATGTCGCACAGGTCGCGGTAGCGCTCCTCCAGTTTGCCGACGATCGTCATGAGCTGGGCGTAGCTGCTGGGATCGAGGCGCTGCAGCTCCTGTAGGCCGACGGTGTTGCGGATGCCCGCGACCACGTCCTCGCCCTGGGCGTTCTGCAGATAGTCGCCGTAGATGCCCCGCCGCCCGGTGGCCGGGTCGCGGGTGAAGGCGACGCCGGTGCCGGAGTCACCGCCCCGGTTGCCGAAGACCATCGCCATCACGTTGACGGCGGTGCCCAGGTCCTGCGGGATGCGTTCCTGGCGGCGGTAGAGCACCGCGCGCTCGGCGTTCCAGGACGTGAACACCGAGGCGATGGCCAGGTGCAGCTGCTCGTGGGGCGCCTGCGGAAAGTCCCGGCCGGCATGGGCCTGGAAGACTTTCTTGTACGCCTCCACGAGGTGGCGCAAGTCGGCCACGCCGAGGTCCGCGTCGGAGGTGACGCCCGCGGCGGCCCGGGCCGCCGTCAGCTCGGTCTCGAACTCGTCGGCGGGGACGTCGCACACAGTGCGGCCGAACATCTGGATCAGCCGCCGGTAGGAGTCCCACGCGAAGCGCTCGTCACCACTCTGCGCCGCGAGGCCGAGCACACTGGTGTCGGTCAGCCCGATGTCGAGGATCGTCTCCATCATGCCGGGCATGGAGAACTTGCCGCCTGAACGGACCGACAACAGCAGCGGATCCCGGGTGTCGCCGAGGGTCTTGCCAGTGCGTTCCTCGATCAGGCGCAGGTGCTGTTCGACCTCGCCGAACAGTCCGGCGGGGATCGTCGCGGTGCGCAGATACTCCCGGCAGGCCTCGGTGGTGATCGTGAAGCCGGGTGGCACCGGGAGACCCATCCGGGTCATCTCGGCCAGATTCGCGCCCTTACCGCCCAGCAGATCCTTGAGGTCCTTGTTGCCTTCCACGAAGTCGAACACGTACCTGGGCATCCGGCTCTCACCCTCACTCGTCTCGATCGAATGTCTTCCCCTTCGGTGGTACCGCCTCGGCGAGGGCTTTCAGTAGGGCCGCATGGCCCTCCTTTACCGCTGCCGGGGGCCGTGCGGCCCTACCGGTCGCTCGGGCTGGCGAGCAGTGTCATATCCGGATCACTACGTCTGGGGAGGGCGTCATGCGAGGACTCGCCAAGGACCTCATCAAGGGCATCGGTGGAGCGGCGCTGATCGCGGCTCTCGCCTACAGCCGGCCGGCCCGCCGGTGGTACCTGACCTATGGCGCGACGCCGGAGGAGGCTGATCGGGCGATGCCGGGCGACGACCTGCTGCCCGGGCCGGTGCTGATGTCGACGCGTGCGATCACGATCGACGCGCCGCCGTCCGCGGTGTGGCCGTGGCTGGTGCAGATGGGCAGCGGCCGCGGCGGCGCCTACACCTACGACTGGATCGAGAATCTCTTCGGTCTCGGCATGCACAGCGCGGACGCGATCATGCCCGAGTTTCAGCACCTCGCCGTCGGTGATGTGTTGCCGCTGGGCCCGGACGGACCCGGCATGCGGGTGGAGATCTGCGACGCGGAGCGCACGTTGGCCTTCCGATCCTCCGACGGTCGCTGGGTCTGGATCTTCGCGCTCGATCCGGAGTGGGGCGGCACCCGGCTCGTCAGCCGGAACCGGATCGCAGTGCCGGACGAGGCCTCGGTCGCCCGCCGGGTCGTCAACCAGGCCGTCAACCGGGTCGTGATGGAGCCGGGCAGCCTGATCATGGAGCGCAAGATGCTGCTCGGGATCAGGGACCGGGCCGAGTCCTTCGTGCCGGTCGCCCAGCCGCTGCCGGCCTGAAGCCCCGCGGAGGAGGGCCGGTCGGCCCTGCCTCGTCGCGTCGGTGGCTTCTAGCGTCCGAGGTGACCGATGAGGAGGCTTCGCGATGAAGACCTGGCAAGTGGACGACGTCATGACCACAGCAGTGGTCACCGTTTCACAGAGTGCGTCATACCG
Source organism: Actinoplanes sp. ATCC 53533 (assembly GCF_003947245.1). Classification (NCBI taxonomy): domain Bacteria; kingdom Bacillati; phylum Actinomycetota; class Actinomycetes; order Micromonosporales; family Micromonosporaceae; genus Actinoplanes; species Actinoplanes sp. ATCC 53533. Next base: position 3,588 of record NZ_QHHV01000082.1, read on the forward strand.
GGAGGTGGTGGACCTGCTCGTGGCCCACCGGTTCAGCGCGGTACCGGTTGTCGACAACTTCCAGCGCGTGACCGGCGTGGTGTCCGAAGCGGATCTGCTCCGTAAGATTGAGTACGCCGGCGACGAGGAGCCACGGCTGTTCGACGGCCGGCGCCGTCGCGGCGAGCGGATCAAGTCGTCGGCGCGCACCGCGGCCGAGCTGATGAGCTCACCGCCGGTCACCGTGCTCGCCGGCACGTCGTTGGCCGCCGCGGCACGGCTCATGGACAGCGAGGCGGTCAAGCGGCTTCCCGTCATCGACGACCTCGGCCGGCTGATCGGCATCGTCTCGCGAGGCGATCTGCTCAAGGCACATCTCCGGCCCGACGACGAGATCCGCGCCGACGTGGAGTCCGGAGTGCTGCGGAGATTCCTCGTGGAAGAGATCGACACGGTGCGGGCCACCGTGCAGGACGGTGTGGTGACCTTGACCGGCCGCGTCGACCGGCTCTCGACGAAAGACATCGCCGACCGGCAGATCCGCCGGATTCCCGGGGTGGTCGCCGTCGTCGACGAGCTCGAGTACGGCTACGACGACCGCAACATCCTCGGCACCGGCCTGGCCTACGGCATCGCCTGACCGGGCCGGGGATGTCGCCGCCCGGCCTTCCTCTCGGGTTGAAGAGCGCGACGCCGGGTATTGAGGCCCCGACCACCGCGGGCGGCCGTCGTGCTGCGGTAGGGCCGGACGGCCCGGTCCAAGGTCCCGCCGGCGGGGGCCGGTCGGCCCGGTATCGACGTCCTTCGTCCCTCCCCCCGGTCGATCGATTTCGCACTAGCGTGGAAGTCACCAGACCGGCAATAGCCACACGGAAGGAACGATCGTGACCGCCGTATCGGATCATCAGGTCCATGCCCACGACGACGAGTTGGTGCGGGCCCTCGCCGCTCCGGACGACACGGAGATCGCTCGGCTGGACGCCTGGTGGCGGGCCAGTAACTTCCTCACGATCGGTCAGATCTATCTGCGGGGCAACCCGCTGCTGCGGGAGCCGCTGACGCCCGAGCACATCAAGCCGCGGCTGCTCGGGCACTGGGGGACCAGCCCGGGCCTGTCGTTGATCTACGCGCACGTGTCGCGGCTGATCCGCTACACCGGCCAGCAGGCTGTCTACCTCGCCGGGCCGGGTCACGGCGGTCCGGCGCTGGTCGCGGCCGGCTACCTGGAGGGCACCTACAGCGAGATCTATCCGGAGGTCTCCCAGGACGAGGCGGGGATGCTGCGGCTGTTCCGGCAGTTCTCCAGCCCGGGCGGCATCCCCAGCCACGTGTCGGTGACGACGCCGGGTTCCATCCATGAGGGTGGTGAGCTCGGTTATGTGCTGGTGCACGCGTTCGGCGCGGTGATGGACAATCCCGATCTGCTCGCGATCGCCGTGGTCGGCGACGGCGAGGCCGAGACCGGCCCGCTGGAGGGGTCGTGGAAGGGGGTCTCGTTCATCAACCCGGCTCGGGACGGCGCGGTCCTGCCGATCCTGCATCTGAACGGGGCGAAGATCGCCGGGCCGACGGTGCTGGCCCGCAAGGACCCCGCCGAGGTCCGGGCGCTGCTGCACGGGCACGGCTACGACGTCATCGAGGTCACCGGCGAGGACCTGCCCGGCATGCACCACCGTTTCGCCGCCGCGCTGGCCGAGGCGTGGGGAAAGATCCGCGCTATCCAGGTCGCGGCCCGTGACGGCGAATGGGATGGTGAACGACCGCGCTGGCCGATGATCATCCTGCGGTCGCCGAAGGGCTGGACCGGGCCGGCCAAGGTCGACGGCATCCAGGTGACCGGCACCTGGCGGTCACACCAGGTGCCCCTGTCCGGCGTCCGGGACAACCCCGAACACCTGGCCATCCTGCAGGAGTGGCTGCGCTCCTACCGCCCCGAGGAGCTGTTCGACGCCTCCGGCGCGCCGGTGGAGCTCGTCCGCGCGCTGGCACCCGAGGGCGACCTGCGGATGAGTGCCAGCCCGCATGCCAACGGCGGCAAGCTCACCGAGGATCTCGACCTGCCGGACTTCCGGGACTACGCCGTGGATGTGCCAAGCCCGGCGGCGGGACGGGCCGAGTCGACCCGCAAGCTCGGCGAGCTGATGCGTGACATCTACCGGCGCAACCCGTACAGTTTCCGGCTCTTCTGTCCCGACGAGACCAACAGCAACCGTCTCGGCGACGTCTTCGAGGTCACCGACCGGGGCTTCATGGAACACGTCACCGACCAGGACGTGAAGATCAGCCGTGACGGACGGGTCATGGAGGTGCTCTCCGAGCACAACTGTCACGGCTGGCTGGAGGGCTACACCCTGACCGGCCGGCATGGCATGTTCGCCACCTACGAGGCGTTCGCCATGGTCAGTGCCTCCCAGACGGTGCAGCACGGCAAGTGGTTGCAGGAGTCCCGGCACCTGCCGTGGCGTGCCAAGGTGCCGAGCCTGAACGTGCTGCTGACCTCCACGGCGTGGCGCAACGACCACAACGGCTTCTCCCACCAGGGCCCCGGCCTGATCCAGGTGGTGCTGACCCAGCGCGGCGACGTGGCCCGGGTCTACCTGCCGCCGGACGCCAACACGCTGTTGTCGGTGGCCGATCACTGCTTCCGGTCCCGGTCGTACATCAACCTGATCGTCATCGACAAGCAGCCCCAGCTGCAGTTCCTGAGCATGGACGCCGCCGAGGAGCATTGCGCGCGCGGCGCCGGGATCTGGGATTGGGCCGGCACCGACGACGGCACCAGCGACCCGGACATCGTGCTGGCCTGCGCCGGTGACGTGGTCACCATGGAGACCGTTGCGGCCGCGCAGATCTTGAAGGAGAAACTGCCCGCGCTGAAGGTCCGGGTCGTCAACGTGGTCGACCTGATGACCCTGGTACGGCCGAAGGACCACCCGCACGGCATGGGCGAGACCCTGTTCACCGAGCTGTTCACCGACACCGTCGACGTGGTCTTCGCATTCCACGGCTACCCCGGTGCGATCCACCAACTCGTGCACGGCCGTCCGGACGCCGACCGGTTCCGGGTCCGCGGCTTCATCGAGCAGGGCACCACCACGACACCGTTCGACATGACCGTCCGCAACAAGGCGTCGCGGTATCACTTGGTGCTGGACGCGATCAACAACGCCCGCCGGCTGCCGCGCGGCGCCACCGAGCTGAAGGCCTGGTGCGAGCAGCAACTGGCCAAGCACGAGGCCTACGTGGTCGAACACATGGAGGACATGCCCGAGGTCCGCGACTGGGCCCTCGGCGACTGGGCCGAACAAGGCTGACCCGATCGAGGACTACCGAGGCGGTGCCGGCCTGACGGCCGGCATCGCCTCATGCCCGTTGCAGCGGCACCCGGCGGAGTACCACCAGGCCGGCGACCGCCCAGGCCGCGACGATCGCGAGATGGCCGTAGGCGAGGCCGGCGCCGTGCCCGGCCGGACCGGTGGCCGCCAGGAGCGCCTGTGCCAGATGCTTCAGCGGGAACACGTCGGCGATCGCCGACAGCCAGCCCGGCAGCGGTGCGTCGCCGACGACGAAGACGTCGGAGATGAAGCTGAGCGGCAGCAGCGTGCCGAGGGTGACGGCGATCAAGGAGGTGGCGGACCGGAGCAGGGCCACGAGCGCGAGCCCGAGCGCGGTGAAGCACAGCACGCCCAGCAGCACGCCGAACGCCAGCGCCGGCAACCGGACCGGGTCGATCCGAACCCGCAGAAACAGCACCGCCACCGTCACGAGCAGGACCGTGGACAAGGCGGAGACCACCAGCACCGAGCACACTCGGCCGGCGAGGTAGCTCGACCACGGCAGGGGAGTGCCCCGCAGTCGTTTGAGCACGCCCCGGCCGCGCGCCTGCACGACGGCCTCGGGCATGTTGACGTAGCCGGCGACCGCGATGGCGTAGGCGGCCAGCCCGGGCAACAGAAACTGCGCCTGGGTCAGCCCGTGGATCCGGCCGTCGGGGAACACGGCGGGGAAGAGCGCGAGCAGCAACACCGGGAAGACCACCGCGAAGAAGACCGAGAGCGGGTCTCGCCACTGGGTGGTGAGGGCGTACCGGATCTGCCCGCGCAGCATCGAGCCGGGCGCGCGCCGGGCGGTCAGCGGCGCAAGGGCATGATCGCGGGCCGGGGCCGGGGCCGGGGCCGGGGCCGGGGCCGGGGCGCGGCTCGGCGGGGTGGGACGGGCGACCGCAGGGGACGCGGTGCCCCGGGGAGACCAGCCGAATCGCCGTCCGGCGACGACGGCGCCCAGCACTGCCCATGCCGCGATCACGGCGAGCCCGCCGGGGGAGAAGCCGTAGCCGCCGTGCGGGTCGAAGGCCTCCGCCGCGGCGCGCGCGAAGTGTTTGAGCGGCAGCGCCGAGCCGATCCGGGCCAGCCAGACCGGCAGGTCGGCGCCGACGATGAAGACGTCCGAGATGAACGCCAGCGGGATCAGCAACCCCTGGCTCAGGGTCTGCACGGCCAGCGAGGTGCGGGTCACCGAGACCAGGGCCAGGCCGAGAGCGGCGAAGCAGGCGATGCCGAGGACGAGCGTCAGCAGCAGGGCCGGCACCTTGCGCCAGATGATCTCGACGCCGTACACCCCGGCGCCTACCCCGGTGAGCAGGACGACCGCAAAACCCGCGACCACCAGGGCCGCGCCGATACGTCCGGCCAGCACCGTCCAGGCCGGCACCGGCGTGCCCCGCAAGCGCATCAGGACGCCGCTCTCGCGCAGGACGGCGGTGTCGGTCGCCAGCACCACGAACGCCGCCTCGGCCACGCCGAAGACCGCGAAGGGCGCCACCAGGAACTGCGCCACTGGTACGCCGGCCCCGGTCATCTCGTTGCCGACGATCGCGGACACCACGATCAGGAAGATCAGCGGGAAGATCAGAGTGAAGAACGCCGACATGGGCGTGCGGACGAAGCTCCGCAGCGCATGACCGGTCATCGCCGCCACCAGGGAGGGCGACGACCGCGCCTGGGTGGTCAACGGTGCGGAGGCGTGCTCAGCTGTCGTCATCTGCCGGCTCCCCGGTCAGGCTCAGGTAGGCGTCCTCGAGCGTGGGTGGTGTCAACGTCAGCCCCGGCAGGTCGATGCCCCGGGCACGGGCCCAGCCGGTGAGCGCGTGGGTGTCGGCGAGGGCCTGATGCGTCCGGATCACCACCGTCCGGTCGTCGAGGGTGACGCTGCCCGACACCCCCGGCAGATCCGCCGCCGCGGCGGTGGGAGGCAAGCTGAACGTGATCCGGGTGGGGAGGCCGCACAACGCTTCCAGCTCGCTCGGGCGACCCAGCGCGACCAGGTGTCCATCGCGGAGCACGGCGACCCGGTCCGCCAGGCGCTGAGCCTCCTCGATGTAGTGCGTGGTGAGCAGGATCGTGGTGCCGAGGCGGCGCAGCCGTTCGATCAGGTCCCAGGCGTGGTGCCGGGCCGCCGGGTCGAAGCCGGTGGTCGGCTCGTCGAGGAACAGCAGGTCCGGTGCGCCCGCCAGCCCGAGGGCCAGGTCCAGGCGGCGGCGTTGCCCGCCCGAGAGCGCCTTCACCCGGGTGCGGCTGCGGTCGGCGAGGCCGACCAGCTCGGCGAGTTCGTCGGGATCGTGCCGGCGGGGGTAGAGCGCGGCCTGCATCCGGATCAGCTCGCCGACGGTGAACTCCTCCTCGAAACCGGCGGACTGCAGCACGATGCCGATCCGTTCGCGGTATGCCCGCCCGCCCGTCGCCGGATCGAAGCCGAGCACGGACACGCGACCGCCGTCTGGAGACCGGTAGCCCTCCAGGATCTCCACCGTGGTCGTCTTGCCGGCCCCGTTCGGCCCCAGCAACGCGAACACTTCCCCGGGCTCGACGGTGAAGCTGACGTGATCGACCGCGCGAATCGGTCCGTAGTCGCGGGTGAGCTCCTCAACGACGATCGCTGCCATGCCACCAGCCTGGTGGACGGCCGCCCGGCCGACCAGGTGCGAAAGTCCCGGATCGCGGAGGCTCCGGCACTACGGACAGACTTCGATCACCTCGGCCGCGTCCCGCCGCGGCACCGGCGGCAGGGGCTCATCGGAATCCACGTACCCCAGACGGACGACGACGTAGGGCTCGCCCCGGCCCGACAGCAGGTAGCGGAGTAGATGGCGGGGCCACGTCACCTCGACGGCGTCGCTGAGTGGGGCCGTCGACAGCCCTTCGGCCGTTGCGGTGAGCAGCAACGCGGACAGTGCCTCGCCACCACGCAGCAGATCGATCGGGCGGTACCCGATGCCGAAGACCACGACGTACGCGGCACCCTGGTCCCGCCCCGTGCCAGCCGGCATCCCTTCCCCGCCGGCCGGATCGAAGTCGCGTAGCGGCACCCGGCGAAGACCCGGCCGGACCGCGGTCGCCAGGGGCACGCCGTCGCTGCTGGCGGGCGGACGGCTGGTCCACTGCCGCAGATCGTCGCGGTATTCCGGATCGTCGAGTTCCGCGGCCGCGGCCAGATCGGTGGAGACGGTCAACAGCGCGATCTGATCCGGGCGCACCCGGTGCAGGCGCGCGCCTTCCCGTTCGACCAGCAGGCCGAGCTGCTGGAGCGTCTCGTTCGGAACCTCCCGCGCACCGAAGGCACGGCGGTCGGTACGCCGGCGGGTGATCGCGCCCACCATCGCCCGCACCTGCGGATCCGGTGGCGCGGTAGCACCCAGCCGAAGCCGGGCCAGCAGGGTGGCGTCATCGGCGTCGGGCAGACGTTCCACAACAGCCTGCCTGCCGGCCGCGGCCAGGGCAGCCCGGGCGTGATGCAGAGCCGTTCCGCAGCTGAGCATCATCAGGGTGCCCTCGGGGTCGACGGCCTCAAGCCTTCGGGCCGGATCCGACCGCAGCTCCAGGACGTTCCCGGTGAGCCGCCATTTCCACGGCTGGGTGTTGAACACCGACGGGGCGTGCAGCGATGCGCGTGCGGCGGACTCGAGGGCACCTCGTGCTCCGGCGTCGGCCGCGTGATGAGAGGACGCATGCATGACGTGACCTCCTGCTCTCTCTGCCACTACCGTGACGGCGGAGCATGCGGTGCAAGCAGGGCCGGATGGCCCGAATGCCCCGGTCGATCGGCAGACCGGTCGCCGTTGGCCATCACGTCTGCCGGTGCGTCAAGGCGATCTCGGCGGCAACCTCGCGTGCCCACGCCCGGATCCGCTCCGGGTTGCGGAAGTCGCCCGAGTGACCCTCGCGCTCCATTCGGCGGGCCACGAAGCCGAGCCAGCCGTGCGCCTCGGCGGTCAGCCGGCCACCGAATGTCACGTGCTCCCGCGCCTGGAGCGACCGCATCGCCATCTCGGCCTGGTGGTTCGGCGGCAGGCCGGCGTCGTCGGCAGTGTGGTCGAGCGGACCGCTGCTGAACAACCAGACCGGACGGTCGGCGAACCGGCCGGCGAACCGTTTGGCGAACTTGCGGGCGTCGGCGTGCCAGCCTGACGCGTACATCGAGGCGCCGAGCACGAGAGCGTCGTAGCCGGCCACGTCGTCCACCGCGCCGGCCGCCAACAGCCGCACCTCGAGCCCGGCGGCGCTGAGTTCCTCGGCGATCCAGCCGGCGATCTCGGCGGTGGAGCCGCCGGTCGTTCCATATGCCACCAGTACGGTCATTGCCGTTCCTCCTCCGGGCCGAGCAGACAGGCCACCACGTCGGCGGCGCGGTAGGACTCCCGACGGCGGCGGCGGATGTCGGCCGGGCGAGTTCGTCACCGCCGCCGATCTCGGCGATAGGCATCCACGGCGGCTCCCGCGCCGAGGATGACGACCAGGGCACCGGTCAGCACCACACCGGTGGCGCCCCAGGCGACCATCGCCACGGACAGCAAACCCCAGATCAGTCCGCCCACGACCGCCACGGTGATCAAAGAACGACGGGACCAGCGCCGACGCCCCGCCAGCGACGGATAGTCGGAGGTCAGGCGGGCGACGATCTGATCGAACTGTCGCTGCTTGTCGTCGGTTCCCATCGGGCCAACCTCCCGGCCAAGGTATCCGCGGACGCCCGCTCCTTTACGCGGAGAAGGATCCGCTCGGTTGCCACTTTCCCCCAGCGTAGGTCGACAAGCCCTGGCATCGCTTCGGCCGTTGGCCCTGCGCGACCGGGTCATGTGACCCCGCGCTGCTTCCGGCGGCACCGGTCGGCGCCCGCGTCCGGCACGACCAGGCCGGGCAGGCAGCGCATGACCGGTGACCAGGCCGACGATGATCCCGTCGGCGATGCCGTGCAGGACGGGCAGTTCGTGGGGTACGGGCTTGCCCGGTTTGGGGCGCCGGCCGCGGATCATCGCGATCGAGGTGGCGAGCATCATCAGGGCGAAGCCGGCGAGCAAGACGGTGCCGGGGATGTAGGCGGCGAGCACGACCGTGAGCACGAGCGTGGCCGTCATGGCCGGCTCTCGGTGTCGCGCAGTTGCCCGACGATGGTGGTCAGGTCGCAGCTCGCGGTGCCGCGGTTGTAGGGCACCTTTGCCAGGAGCATGCCCATGTCGCAGGTGTTGGTGAGCGCGGCGACGGTTGCCTGCGACTTGCGACTCTGGTCGTTGGCCCGGGCAGTCCACTTCCGGCAAGGCCAGGGAGAGCCGGGTCGCGAAGATGAGTCTCACTCGCATTGAGCGTGACTTTTGGGACTACGACCGGGAACGATCGGCTGGAATCCTCTCTCTTGATGCGGGCATACGCCGAGCTCGGTTGGAGGGGCATGGGGAGATGGTTGTTCGAGTCGCCCCGATCACCGCAGCCGACGTGCCGTCGGTGGCGGAATTCCTGCACGGCAATCTCAACAGCCGCTTGTCGGCTGCCACTTGGGCCCGGTCGTTGAGGCCACCGTGGCCGGTGCAGGCCCCGAATCACGGGTTCATGCTTGTCGACGACGCGAAGGACGCCGCGGTGGTCGGCGCCTACCTTGCCTTCTACGCCGACCGCATGATCGACGGCGAGCAGCGGGCGCTGTGCAACCTGGGCGGCTGGAGCGTGCTGCCGGAGTACCGGTTTCACAGCGTCCGACTGCTGAAGGCGCTGCTCGCCCAGGACGGCTACGACTTCACCGACTTGTCGCCCAGCGGCACCGTGGTGCCGATCAACACCCGGCTCCACTTCGAGTTCCTCGACACGACCCTGGCACTGGTGCCGAATCTGCCCTGGCCGTCGCTGCCGGGCCGGTGCCGGGTCAGCGCGGACCCCGGCGTCATCGAGCGGACCCTGACCGGTGCGGACCTGCGGCATTACCGGGACCATGTGGACGCGGCCGCGGCCCGGCACGTGGTCATCCGGTACGGCGGCCGGTGGTGTTACGTCGTGTTCCGCCGGGACCGGCCGAAGAACCTCCCACTGTTCGCGTCGATTGTCTACGCCAGCGACCCGGCCGTGCTCCGGCGAGGTTTCCGCCAGCTGTCCCGGCACCTGCTGCTGCGCCAAGGCCTGCCCGCCACGCTGGTGGAGCTGCGGGTGGCCGACCACCGTCCGGCGCCGTCGATCCTGCTCGGTTCGCCGCGGCGCAAGATGTTCCGCAGCGCGCACCTGAAGCCGGAACAGATCGACTACCTGTACAGCGAACTCGTCTGCGTACCGTTCTGACGCACAGGCCGGGACGGCGACCCGCCGTCAGGCCGAGGCCCGGGACATCGTCGACAGTCGAGGAACAACCGGTCGGCGGATTCCGTCGCTGACGGTGGTAGGCGCCCACGTTGGCCGACGACCTTCCGGTTACTCGGCCGGTGCGACCACGGTGGACCCGCCCCGGGCACGGGCCAGCTTCCTCCTGGCACCGGTCTCGTCAGGGAGACCCGCAGTGTCCAGGACCGTGACAGTGAGGGACCAGCATCGGAGGGCCTCGCCACGGTTGCCCGCAGCGTGATGGGCGTCGCCGAGGGCGTCCAGGGTCATCGCCTCGCCGAGGCGGTCACTGAGGGCGCGGTAGAGCGCCAACGCCTGCATGTGCGCGCCGACCGCCCGCCGGTGATCGGCGAGCCGGTGGTAGGCACCGCCGAGTTCGTTCCAGGTCCGGGCCTCTGTCACCGGGTCCTGGGTATGCCTGGCGAGGCTGAGCGCCTCCTCGGCGCGGCCCGCCGCCTGGGTGTGCTCGCCCAGATCGCGGTGGATGCCGCTGATTCCGCTGAGCGCACGCGCCAGGCCGGCTCGTTCGCCCAGCGCCCGGAAGATGGCCATCGCCGAGGCGGCGAGGCGTCGTGCCTCCTCGTGCTCGCCGAGTCCTTCGGCGACGAGGGACAGGTTTCGGCAGGCGCGGGCCGTGCCCGCGCGGTCACCTAGCTTCCGGTAGGCCCGTAGCGCCAGATTCAGGTGGTGCTGTGCCTCGGTGAGCTGCTGCTGCCGAGCGAGCTCTCGCCCCAGACCCAGCCGACCGGCCGCCTGGGCGGCCGGCTCGCCGGCCCGGTCTGCGGCCACCACTACGGCCCGCAGCGTGTCCAGGTCCGCCCGGCTCTCCGCGTGCCGATCGACGAGTTCGGCTAGCGGGGCGGCCAGCCGCCAGGTCATCCGATCAATCAGGTCATTGTGCCGTGGCGCGGCCAGGATGCGCAGCAGCGAGCGGTGCTCGGCGGTCAACCATGCCGCCGCAGCGCTGCGATCGGCGAAGAAGCAAGCGACGGCGTCTGGAGCGTCGTCAGCCGCAGGGATCGGGTACGGCGTTGGGTCCAGCTGCGCGATCGCCGCTCGTACGGTCAGCACATAGTGCCCGTACAACCGATGGCGTGCCGACCCAATGTCGGCCTCGGCGTCGATCCGCCCCGACAGCCAGCCGGAATACTCCCGGAGAAGATCGTGCATCTGGTACCGATCCGGCCCGTCCGCGGCGAGCAGATCCACCTCGGCGAGCTCAGCCAGCGCCCGGGCGGCGTCGGACACCGGGATGGAGGCCAGGCTCGCCGCGGCGGCCTCCGACACAGACGGGCCGGGGTGCACCGACAGCAGGCGGAAGAGCCGGGCGGCCCCGGTCGACAGCAGCCGGTACGACCATCGGAGCACGTGATCCACATCGGTGCCGCCGTCGTCGCTCTGCAGTGCGGCAGGCCCGGAGGCCGCTCTCAGCTCTCGGGCGAGGGAATCCATCCGCAGCGAGGGGTCGGCGGCGGCACGAGCGGCGACCATGGCCAGCGCCAACGGCAGCCGGGCGCACGCCACGATCACCCGGTCGGTGGCGGCAGGTTCTCCGGCGAGCCGGCCGGCCCCTATCCGATCACCGAGTAGCTCCCGCGCCTCGTCCATCGACAGCGGCTTCAGCCGCACGGCCCTGGCGCCGTCCTGGTCGACCAGGTCCCGCAGCGTGCGCCGGCTGGTGATGAGCACCGCCGCATCGGTCGATCCGGGCAGGAGCGGCCGGACCTGTGCCACTGTGCCCACGTTGTCCAGCAGGATCAGCATTCGCCGTCCCGACATGACGGCGCGGTAGAGATCCGCCAGCTCCTCGATGTCGCGCGGGAGCGCCGACGATGCGACGCCGAGCGAGTCCATCAGGAAGCGCAGCGCGGTCTCCGGCGTCAGAGGCTGGCATCCGGGCCCGAATCCGCGCATGTCGAGATAGAGCTGCCCGTCGGGAAACCCGGCGATGGCCTGCTGGCCCCACCGCACCGCCAGCGCGGTCTTGCCAAGGCCTGCCGGACCGGAGATCGTCGCGACGGAGTCTGCCGCGGGTCTGGTCGCGGTGGGTACGAGGGAGTCCAGAACGGCCAGTTCCTCCTGCCGGCCGACAAAACCCGTCAACTCGTGCGGCAGTTGACGCGGCAGTGGCGCCACCGATCCGGCTGGTGTCACGACGGTGGCACGGCGTAGCTCCTCAACCCGGTCGCGGGCCGCGGCGAGCGGGGCGAGTTCGGTCGGAGCGGCGCCTAACAAACGGATGAGGTCGTCGAAACGGTCCGTCGGTGGCAGGACTCGGCCGGTGAAGTAGTGCCCGATGGCGCTGCGCGCCCAGCCGGTGACCATCGCCAATTCGCGATAGGTCGGTTCGGGGATTCCTTGCCGCCGGGCGTGCCGGTGCCGAAGCAAGCGCAGCAGGCCACCGAGGCCTTCGGCCGAGGAACCGCCCGCGACGACCGCCGAAGCGAAGTCATCCTCGGACGCCAGGCGCCCACCCGCCATCTCGCCCCCATCCGGCCGGTTGCCCGCACCCATCCACGGCGTGGCCAAGGTAACGAAATGTATCGCAGTGACGCTCGTCGGTGTGGCGGCGGAACGGTCCTGTCTACCGATGTCCAACGTGATCCGAACCGGGGCCGCCGGAGCGACACGATGGACGGCCAGCGGCGAGGAAGTACCCTCGGCGCGTGACGAGGAGTTGCCATGGCCATGTCACCCCAACAGATTCCCGTCCCACCGGAACCTGGTGATCCCGCGGCGACGACTCCGGCCGCGGCACGCTCCGGTGTCCGGAGGCGGGCGTTCTTGGCCGCGGGCGTGGCCGCCGCCGTCGGTGGCGCCGGCTATGTCATCAACCTGGCGACCCGGCCGGAGACCGGCGACGTCCGCTGGTCCTACCAAGGTGTCTCGGCGATGCCGGCGGTGGCCGGCGACGCCGTCTACGGCACAGGTGGTGGCGTAGTCACCGCGCTGAACCTCAAGACCGGCCGCGTGCTCTGGAAATTCAGTAAAACATCCATCGATGATGTCGGCGATGAGTATGTCCCGTCGTTCACTCCCGCAGTCGGGCGGGACTTGGTCCATGTCGCCTCTCAGTCGCCGCACCTGGTCGCGCTGAACGCTGCGGACGGCGGCCTCGCCTGGCTCTACCGGGCGGACGAGGGCCAGGACTTCACCGCGTCGCCTGTCCTCGCGGACGGCACCGTCTATGCGATCAGCAGCCGTACCGTCGGGTCGCTGGCCAGCACCCTGCACGCGATCGACGCCGCCAGCGGTGCGCGTCGCTGGACATTGCCGGTCGGCGACTTGGAGCTGTCGGCGCCCGCCGTCGCGGGCGATCTGATCTACGTGAGCCGTTCAGACCACGACGCGTTCGGCACCGATCCCGCAGCCGCATGGCTCGCGGTCGACGCGGACACCGGCGTTGTCGCCATGACCCTGGAAACCGGTGGCAACAGCGACCGGAACCCGCCCGCGTTGGCCGTCGGTGACCGGGTGTACCTGCCGTCCGGCAAGCAGATCGCCGCCGTGCAAGGCGGTGTCGGCAGAGTCGAGTGGCAGGTGCTCTCGCCGGGACTCTGGACTGTCAGCCTGGTCTGGGGCGGGAACGAACGCGGCGGTCACGTCTTCATGACGGACAACGACGGGGTGCTCTACGCGCTGGACTCCGTCCGTGGCGAGCTGAGTTGGACATCTTCTTCCGAAGCGCCGCTAGGCGCCCCGCCTGCATACGCGGATGGCATGCTCTACGCCCCGCTCGCCCGCGGCGAGCTGCACCTGCTGTCGGCCCTCGACGGCTCCCGCCGTGCCGTTTACCGCGCGGGCACCGAGAACTTCACCAGTTCCCCTGTGGTGACCGGCGAGTCCATCTTGGTCTCCGACGGAGCCCGCCTCCATGCCATCGCCCGGTGACCTGCGAGTACGGCCACCAGCCGGCGCGGCTCATCGTTGCGGCGGGCCGGCCCTCGCGTGCAGATCCGCGACGAGGCGGTCCTGCAGGTTGGCATGGCGGAGCTGCTGAACCGCCCTGATCTGGCGAAGGATCCGAACCGGACGCCAGCCGCAAACCACCCGGCAGCGACAGCGCCGCCTCGATCGTGAAGGCGGCCACGGCCACGGCGACTGCGGCGAGCACGCCGGTAGCCAGGTATTTGCGCCCGGTCGGCGCGCAGGGTGCGGCCACTCAGCCGCAGATCGGTTCGGGTCGGGCCCGGCACGGCGGCGACGGCGACGGCGGGAGCCAGCCCGAACATCATCGCGTGGTGCCGGTCAAGGCGCAGGAGCGCGTCGACCCTGGCCTCGAGCGCGCCCAGCCGCACCGCTTCGAGACGGGCCACGCTCGCGCGGGCGAACTCCTCGTGGTGGAACCGCTTCCAGCGGCCGCCCGCGCCAGAGGCTCAGCGCGACGTCCAGGCGCTGCCCGGCGACCGCCGGCCGGTCGGCCGACAGCGCGTCGTGACCTTGGATGAGCATCTCCTTGAACAGGGCTCGTCCCGCTCCCACTCGTCGAAGACGGCCGCGTCCTCGGACCAGACATCGGTCAGGAGCGTGCGGCGGGGAACCGTCACATTGCGCCGTACGAGCAGCGCGGCCAGGACCTTGCGCTGCAGTGGCGGGCCGAGACTGACGGCCTCGCCACTGATGATGACCAGCAGTGGGCCCAGCATCCGGAACTCCACCCGACCTCCCCGCGCGCCCGACAACCGTCCCGGGAGATTGTCCAATAAGTCGGTATTTCCCCTGTGGGCGGCTATCCGACCTGGTGCGGGTCCACCGTCAAGAGTTCATCAATCGGTCGTCAAGCGGCGATCTGCTGTGCTGGGCCGACACCCGGACGGGCAGGGCGGGCAGAGGCGAAGCGGGGGCGGGATGGATCGCGAAGGACTCGTCAGAGACGCGGCGACGGTGTCATCGGCCGAGGACCTCGCGAGCCTCCTCCGCCGACTGCGCCGCCGCCAGGCGCGCATGCGGAAGACGCGGGTGGCCACCTACCGGGACCTCGCCACCCGTACCGGCTGGTCGCGCGGCATCATCGGCGCCTATTTCACGGGAAAGGTCCTGCCGTCAGTCGACAAGCTTGACGAGCTGGCTCGTCAGCTCGACGCCACCCCCACCGAACTGGGCGCGCTGGCAACCGCCCGGGACCGGGTGGACGAGCTGCGCCCGGCCCCCCGGCAACTGCCGGGGGATGTCCCCGCGTTCACCGGGCGGGCCGCGGCCCTGGCCGTCCTGGACGCCCAGCCGGGCCGCGGCCCTGCGGTGATCTCGTCGGTCGGCGGCGCCGCAGGAATGGGCAAGACCGCCCTGGCCGTGCACTGGGCGCATCGGGCCGCAACTCGATTCCCGGACGGGCAGCTCTACGCGGACCTGCGTGGCTCCGGCCGCCGCCCGGTGCCGCCGGGCGAGGTGCTGCGCGGATTTCTGACCGCGCTGGGAGCGCCGGCCTCGCAGCTGTCGGCTGGCCTGGACGTCCAGGCTGGCCTGTACCGGAGTCTTCTGGCTGAACGGCGGGTGATGGTGCTGCTCGACGACGCGTGCGACGCCGGCCAGGTCCGGCCGCTGCTGCCCGGCACCCCTGGCGGCCTGGCCCTGGTGACCAGCCGGAGCCGACTGAACAGCCTCGTCGCATTGGAGAACGCCCGGTTGATCGTGCTCGACCGGCTCGACGAGGCCCAGTCCCAGCACCTGCTGGCGGCCCGGCTGGGCGCCCGCCGACTCGCCGCTGACCCGGCCGGAGCGGCAGCCATCGTCTCCGCCTGCGCCGGACTGCCGAACTACCTCGCGTACGCCGCGGCCAACGCGGCCGCGCATCCCGAACTCGGCCTGCGTACCGTGGCCGGGCAGTTGGCCGCCAGCCGTCCGACGGCGGTCGAGCGCAGGCACCATGCCGTACCGGTGCAGGCATTCTGAGGGACGTTACCGGGCCGTCCGTCTTCAACAGAAACGCGGACGGACGGCCCGGACGCCGCCTACATAAGGCGGATTCCCACGGCGTACACGTCGATCGTGGACGGATCGGAGTGACCGTGGTCCTTGGACGCCGCGATGAAGTACTGGGTCGACGTGCGGGTCGGCTCGAGTTTCCACAGCAGGTTGCCAGCGCGGTTCCAGTGCACGTCAGCCCCGCCACCAGTCAGGACGTAACCTTGGGGCAGCACCGCGGTGGCAGTGGGGTGGGCCGCCTGGCTTCCGGCGGCGGCGGCTATGACGGTCGACACGGCACCTACTGGCAAGGAACGGCGCAGCCCGATCGCATATGTGTGCAGCGTCGCCGGAGAGGACGCGCCCTGGTCCTTGGACCTGGCCTTCCAAGACGACGCGCTGGACGGGAAGGAGGCTGTCGCGAGGTTGCCGGCGCCACTCCAGTCGATCTTGAAGCCGCCGCCGACGAGCACGTAGCTGGCGGAGGGGATACCCGCCTCAGCCTCGGGATGCGGTCCGTAGTTGGACGCCGAACCGACATATACCGACGCGGCCAGTTCGGCGCGGGTCATTCCCGCTACCTTGAGCCCGATCGCGTAGGTGACCAGCTCGTGCGGCGCC
Source organism: Actinoplanes sp. ATCC 53533 (assembly GCF_003947245.1). Classification (NCBI taxonomy): domain Bacteria; kingdom Bacillati; phylum Actinomycetota; class Actinomycetes; order Micromonosporales; family Micromonosporaceae; genus Actinoplanes; species Actinoplanes sp. ATCC 53533. The sequence continues at coordinate 19,724 of NZ_QHHV01000082.1, forward strand.
TTATTGACGTGGTCCTTCGAACTGACCACCCAGCCGGACAGGTCGGCGTTCGGGTAGGAAGCGGTCAACAGCGCACCTGCGCCCTGGTTGGTGGCTGTCCCGCCACCTCCGATGGCGATCATGTCCGGGTCGGGAATCGTGATCGTCTCGTTGTTCCAGTGCTGCCGTGCCGGGGTCCCGCGATGCGTAAACACGCTGACCGTGACCAGACCCGACTGGTCAGTGAAGGCGTTCAGCGGCGTACCCACGGTCCCGGCCAGGGCCGCCGTCGCGGCCGGGACTTCCGCCCCGAACGCCGTGCCGGGCGCGGCACCCACCAGGACCATACCGACCGCCGACACGCTCGCCGCGAGCGTTGTCAGTGCACGTCTCATCGTTGTCTCCTCTGCATTGCCGGCACGGGAACGCGCCGGGAAAGACAGCCTGCGGCCGCGGCACCCCCGCGAGTGCGGAGATTGGACAACGTTGGACAAAGTTCTCGGGGCCGTGGGACAAGAGCCTCTTTCGTGGCGGTCGAGCGGTCGCGGCCGGCTCTGTCTGATCGACTCATGTCGCCGTTGATCCGAATGGCCCCACCGGGCGGTAGCCGCACGGCAAGCGCGTCGGACGATTGTCCGGCGGCTACGCAGGAAAGACCCGCCGAGAGACACCTGAGCCCGCGATGGCCACTGCGTCGGCCGCCGCCGTAATGCCACTTTGGACAGCGCCGTCGTATCCCGGCCTGGTCGAAGAGATGTCAGCGGTTGCGCAGGCAAGTCGGCCCTCAGGTGCACGGAAGGCACCGAGATTTCGCAAATCGCCGGGCCGCAAGAGGCTCATGCCGCCCAGCGTATGCGGATCTGCGACCCAGTCGTGAGCGCGCGCCGCGACGATCTCTGCGCCAGGCAGAGGCAGGGTCTCGGTGAAGGCGCGGACGATCGCCAACAACGGAACTCCGGCTGCGAGAAGTCTGTGGAAGGACGCCTCGCACTACCGGAGTTCCGTTGTATCTACCCCGCCGCTACGCCACGCGTTACCCCAAACGAGTGATCCCCGGACACTGCCGGCCAGAGCGATTCACGGGTACAACAAGATCCACGATCTCAGGACGGCCGTGGTTCCCCGGGTGCCTCGGCAGGGTTTGGTATTGACGGCGGCACTACCGCGGAATCAGGCCAGCGTGTAGCCGAGGAGCCCTTCGGTGCGCTGGCCCTCGCAGTTGGAGTCGTTGGAATCGAAGTGCTCGGCGCCGACGATGCATCGGTACAGGCGCTTGGTGGCGATGCCCGCCGGTGGTGCCTGGTAGATGAAGCCCAGGCGGGTACCGTACCGGTGGCCCTCGCAGTTGACGTCGTGGGAGGTGAATGTGTCACGGGAGCCGCCAGCGCACTGGTACAGCACCACTGTGCCCGGCTTCTGTGCGCCGTGCAGCTTGCCGAGGCTGCCCTCGCGGGTGGCGCCGAAGGCACCCCAGGTGGTGCTGAGGTGTTCCCCGTTGCTGATGTAGCGGACAAGATCCAGCGTGTCCGCCACACTGAGGGGTTCACCGGTGCAGGTGACCCGCACCGTGTAGTGGTACAGGTTCTGAACCAAGAGGAACTCGGTCTGGGTTACGCGGCAGTTGCTGGTGTTCCAGTTGAAGCCCGCCCACATGAACGCGGTACGGGTGGCGTCCTCCTGTGCCGCCCTCTGGCTCGCGGAGGGTTCAGACACGCCCACGAAGGTGTTGCTGATCGGCCCGAGGGCGGCGGCAGAAGCGGGGCTTGCGGGTGCGACCGCAGCGGTGAGTGCGAGCCCCGCGGCAAAGGCGGTCACACTTGCCTGGCGGCCCAGACGTCCGAGAAATCGGCGAAGAGGCTTCATAGTAGATCCTTTCTTTCTGCTCCCCTGGCGGCGCCGAGGGATGGCTGATGAACGAATGGCTGAGCGGTGTCAACTCGATGCGCCGCACCGGGACACACCAGCAGGAACCCTCCTCAAGGGACCGACATCCGTACCGAGATGCGACCGGCCGCCGCAGCCCAGGCCAACGCCATCCCGGGCGGGTCTCCCTCTTGGCACTACGTGGTCGGGCGTGAAAGGCAGAGTTCCACGACCGACGGCCCAGAGCCGATGATGTTGGACATCAATAGACAAGGTTGGGGAAGCGTGTACCACTCCTCGCGAAGTCTGCGCCCCCACCGTTCGATGAAACAGTTCGCCCTGGGTGTCCGTGGCGGGATCTTGACGACCTCGATGCCCGCGGAGGCGAAGACCTCATCGAACGTGCTGGTGTGCTTGCCGTCGCGATCGCGGATCAGGAACCGGAATCGGGTGGTCACCTCCATCACGACCAGTAGGTAGAGCCGCTTGAGAAGGATCGTGTCGAGGTGGAAGAAGTCGATCGCCAGCAGCCCGTGAGCTTGGGCACGCAGGAACGTTCGCCAAATGGTGTCCACCGCTCGTGGTGCCGGACCGATCCGCCGAGCGGCGAGAGCGCGGCGGATGGTGCCCGCGCCGACGTGGTGACCCAACCGGATCTCGCCCCATCCGCCGCACATGTCGAGCATGACCTGATACCCGAACGTGGGGCCGTCGCTCACCACCGCCGCTGCCTACAACCCGCACCCGACCCGCCGGCCCCGGCCCACAGCACCGCTGAGGCCGAGACCGTCTCCCCGGCCGAGCCGGCACCAGCAGGATTACGGATGCAGCGCACCCGGGCCCGACACGCTGAGGTCCACGCCCTGCACCAGTAGGGACTGGGCGTCTACGTCATCGCCCGCAGGCTCGGCCTGGACCCCAAGACCGTGCGCCGCTATGCCGAGGCCGCCGACCCCGATCTGCTGCTCGGACCCAACGGCACCGCCCGCGACAGCATCCTCGACCGGTACAAGGGCTATCTGCAGCAACGCTGCAAGGACGGGATCACCGGCACTACCGAGTTGCTGGCCGAGATCCGCGCCCGTGGTTACCGCGGCGGCGAACGCACCCTGCGCCGCTACCTGATCAACCTGCGGGGCTGCGACCAGCCAACCCCGGCACCGCCACCGGTCCCGCACGCTCGGCGGCGCCCACCTCGAAGCCTCGGTCAAACAAGCCGAGCACGGCACCATCGCCGAGATCCGCTCCTTCGCTGCCGGCCTGCGCAAAGACTGGGACACCGTCACCGCCGGCCTCACTATGCAGTGGAGTTCCGGCGCGGTCGAAGGCAACGTAAACCGCATCAAAATGCTCAAACGACAAATGGTACGGCCGGGCCAACCCCGACCTCCTACGCCTCCGCATCCTCCTCGCCGACTGACATCGACCGGGCACGATCACCGAGACCGTGCCAGAGCCACTTCGCCCTGACTCTAATCCGCCTCCCATCGTGCCGGATCGATCCGTCGAGGACCAACGGCCCTATTGCGCACCGTGCGCCGAGGCTACATTGCGGGGGTTGGGGGCCGGACGTGTCCGCGTGAGTGAATCCCCACCCGCTGCCCGTCGCGCGTTGTGGCCACCGTCAGGTGCCGTCCGACCAGGTGTCGCATGCACGCAAGGAGGAAGCGATGTCCATAATGCTCAGGCCCGCACGAGGTTTGGTTCGGCTTCTCGCGATGGTGCTGCTCGTCTCCGGAGGCGCCCTCGCGTTGGCCGAGCCCGTCCAGGCCTATCGCCGGTCCACCGTCGGGGTCGTTCCGGGGTCGGCATTCCTGCAACCAGAGGACCTTGGTGGCGTGGCCGGCCGGCAGGTGGATGACGAGTACGCCAAGTATCTACGCCCTCCGCTGCCGGGCGGTGCCGCGCGGTATCGCAGCCAGGCGTCCCTCCGGGCTGAGGGCACCATTGTGATCGACTACCCGACGGCTGACTTCCACACCACGCTGGTCGAACACGTCGGCACCTACCGGGGCGCCGGTGCCGCACGGTATCTGCGCGAGCTGCGCCGTGCGCTGCCGCGCTGCGGCGGTCGCACCGATGAGGTGGGACAGTGGACGGTCGTGCGCACCGGCGTGGCCGGCCGGGACTCGCTGCTCATCCGGCTACGAGAGCGTTGGGAGTACCCCGACGGGCAGCCGCTCACCCACACCACGTACGTGATCGTCGCCCGCGTCGGCCGCGCCGTCGTGGTGCTGGCCGATCTCGGTTGGGAGTACGCCTCGGGAAACAGGGCCACGATCCAGCGGTTGATCGGCCCTGCGCTGCGCCGTGCGGCGACGCTCGGGCGGGCGGAGGTCTGAGATGGCTCGGATAGTGCGCATCCTGGTGGCAGCGACCTGCGCGCTCGTCGCCACGGTGGCCACCGCCGCCGGACCCGCGGTGGCCGGCGGCGCGGCGCCGCTGCCCCGGCAGTACCGGATGGTGCCGCTGGCCGGCGTGGACGGTGAACGGGCCGGTGCATTCGCGATGAACGACAGCGGGCAGGTGGTGGGTCAGTTCGAGACCGCGAGTCATGCCCTGCACCCCTTCCTGTGGCAGCGCGGGCGGATGACCGATCTCGGGGTCCTGGAATCCGGCCCGGACGAACGCGGCATGGCCCGGGATGTCAACACCCGCGGCGACGTGGTCGGTAACAGCGACCGCGGTGGCCGGCAGCGGGCCGTGTTGTGGCGGCGTGGCCACCTCATCGACCTCGGAGACCTGGGCAGCGGTTCCAGCTACGCCTCTGCCATCAACGACCGCGGACAGATCGTCGGCACGAGTTGGACCGCCGACGGCGAACCACGCGGGTTTATCTGGCAGCGCGGACGGATGCGCGACCTCGGTGTCGGCGGATTCACACAACCCCTTGACATCAACAACCGGGGTCAAGTGGTTGGCTGGTCCGGTCGCGGCGTGGAGGGACCACAGCACGCATTTCTGTGGCAACGCGGCACGGTGACGTGGCTGACGACCAGCACGATGAGCCGAGCCACCGCCATCAACGACCGCGGCGAGATCGCCGGCAGTGTCACCGACTGGACCACCGAGCCGATAAGCCGCGCCGTGCGCTGGTACCGCAGCAAGATGACCTACCTCGGCTTCTTGCCGGGCGGTAATGCCAGCGGCGCGATCGCGATCAACGAGCATGGCGTGATCCTGGGCAGCGGCAACGTCGCGCCGTTCTCGCTCGAGGAGCATGCGTTCCTCTACAGCCGTGGCACCATGCGAGACCTCACCTCGGCCGGCGTGCCGGCAGAAGTGGCCTACGGTGCGCACGACATCAACAACCGCGGTCAGTTGTTGATTGCCCTGGCGATTTACTTCCCGGTACGGGACCGTTAGCCGGGTCGGGACCTACCGTTCGAACCGCCCTACGGGTGGCGGACCGCCACCCGTAGGGCGGTCCGCCACGTACTGACGTTGAGGGCCCTGCTGATGCGTCTACTGCGTCGCGTCCCCCGGCGTGGTGGCGAAACATTTCCAGGATCAACTGCAGCACCCCGCCGTCCTGCAGCTGTTGTCGCAGTGCGGCGGCCGGGTCGGGATCCGCAAGACCGGCCGCACGAAACTCGCCGAGTTGGTCAGGAAACGCGCGCCGCGTATGGGTGCCCGCCTGGTCGAGCAGACCGTTACCGCCCTCGACACGCAGACCGTCGTGGTCCCGGGCACCATGGCGGCCGAGACCGTCCTGCCCCGACTCGCCGACAACCTGTCCGACCTTGTACCTGCCGAGAATGTCATCTGGGCAGGTCAGGCTGCGTGCTCGTACGCGCCGGACAGTGTATCCGGACGTCCACACGCCTCTACTGCCCTTGTTTGCCGGCAACACGCGCAGGAGCGGAAGATGCGTCATGGCCGCCCGCGGCTCGACCAGGGACGTTCGGCACTGGTCGCCGGTGCCCGGCCCGGAGCAGGGTGACAGGTGCGACGGCCGCAGTGGAGGAACGAGGGGGCAACAGTGAGATCAGCATCGGGCCAGGTGTCCCTTCAGTTCCTTGGTGCGGCCGGTACGGTCACCGGCAGCCGCTTTCTCCTCACGGCGGACCGGTCGCGGCTGCTCGTCGACTGCGGGATGTTCCAGGGTGAACGCTCGCTGCGACGGCGCAACTGGGTGCCGTTCCCCGTACCGGTGACCGACCTCAACGCCGTCGTTGTCACCCACTCGCACCTGGACCACGTCGGGTGGCTACCCCGGTTGGTGCGGCAGGGCTTCGCCGGGCCGGTGTACTGCTCGTCGTGGACGGCGCAGGTCGCGCCGATCGTCTTGCGCGACGCCGCCCACCTGCAGGAGGAGGACGCCCGGTACGCCTCCGGCCATGGCTATAGCCGGCACGCCGACCCGCGGCCGCTGTTCGACCAGGCCGACGCCGAAAAGGCCATCGGCCTGCTCCGGCCGGTGCCGTATCACCACAATCAGGTCGTGGCACCCGGACTGGCGGTATGCCTGATCCCGGCCGGTCACATTCTCGGCTCCTCGATCGTCCAGGTGAACGCCGGCGAGCGCAGCCTCGGGTTCAGCGGGGACCTGGGACGCGCGGATCATCCGCTGCTGGCCGGCCCGCAGGTGGCGCCCGCCGTGGACGCCATGGTGGTGGAGTCGACGTACGGAAACCGGACGCACCCGCCGCGCGATCTGGAGCGGCTCGCCGCTCCGATCCGGCGTGCCCTCGCCCGCGGTGGCGTCGTGATCATTCCGGCGTTCGCGATAGACCGGACCGAGGTGCTGCTGATGGCGCTTCGCGAACTCATGACGGCCGGCCGGCTACCCTCGGTTCCCGTCTTCGTGGACAGCCCGATGGCCCTGGCCGCGCTGCGGGTGTACCGGCAGGCGGTCCGGGAGGACGCCCCGGAGATCCGCCCGGAGATCCGGACACACTCCACCGATCCGTTCGACCCCGGCGATCTCCGGTTGGCGAGCACGGCGGAGGAATCGGCCAGGCTCAACGACCCGTCATCGCCCTGCATCCTGTTGTCCGCCTCCGGCATGGCCACCGGTGGGCGCGTCGTTCATCACCTGGCGCACCTGGCGCCAGAACCGCGCAACCTGATCCTGCTGCCCGGCTTCCAGGTGGCTGGGACGCGGGGTCGTGCCCTGCTCGACGGCGCGCGAACGCTGAAGATGTACGGCGGGTACGTTCCGGTGCGCGCCGAGGTGGCCGGGGTGGACGACCTGTCCGCACACGCCGACGCCGACGGCCTCCTCGCTTGGCTGAAGAGCGCGCCAGCCCCGCCCCGTACGTGTTATGTGGTGCACGGCGAACCACCCGCCTCGGCGGCCCTGGCCGCCCGCATCGACCGGGAACTCGGCTGGTGCGCGGTGACACCGCGGGACGCGGAGCGCGTGCTGGTGTGATGTCGGCGCATCCATCACTCACCGAGCCCGCCGTGCCCGGTGTGTCCGAGCCCAGGCGAACGGATGGTCGAAAACGTACCGCGCGGGCGGTGCCGTCACCGTTGTGGAGGACGAGGAGGCCGAGCCGCTCGCCGGTGGCAGGGGTGTCGCGGCGCTGCTGCGGCCGTAGCCGGGCGATCGGAACCGCAAGGGATTTTCGCCCCGGCTCGGGGAGCAGATAGGAGATGAGCGAGCCCGAGGCGCCCGGTTGCGGCGGCGACCGGGCCAGAGGTGTCCTCCGGGTTTGAGGATCCGGAAGATTTCGGCGAGTACGGCTCGTTGTCGGTGGAGAGGTTGATGACGCAGTTGGAGATGACGACGTCCACGGTGGCGTCGGGTAGTGGGATGGCTTCGATCTGGCCTTTGAGGAATTGGACGTTGGTTACGCCGGCCTCGGCGGCGTTGCGGCGGGCCAGGTCGAGCATCTCGTCGGTCATGTCCAGGCCATATGCTTTGCCGGTCGTGCCGACCCGGCGGGCGGACAGCAGTACGTCGATTCTGCCGCCGGAGCCCAGGTCGAGCACGACGTCACCGTGGTGCAGGTCGGCGATCGCGGTCGGGTTGCCGCAGCCCAGGGAAGCGGCGACCGCGTCGCCGGGAAGCTGGTCGCGGTCGGCGGCAGGGTACAGTCCGGCACCGACCGGCTTGGCCTGGTCGCCGGCGGTGTTGTCCTCGCAGCACCCGGACTTATGCCGGGTGACGGTCAGGGCTGCGGCTGCGTAGGTTTGGCGGACTTGTTCGTGCAGGTTCGGTGGGTTGTCCTGCTCGGTGGTCAGGTGATCCTCCGATCGAGGGGGTGATCCGGTGCACCGAGCAGGCCAGACGGATGAAGCAGCGTGTCGGCACTGGGTGAGCGTGCCCCGGCTATGCGGCCTGCGCGTCCGCGGCGGCGGCTGGTGCCGGTTGTCGGCCTCGGTTCGTCTTGGGAATGGCTTGGCCGCTGTCCAGGTCGAAGAAGTAGGCCTCGGTCAGGTCAACGGTCAGCCACAGCGGGTGGCCGATGGCCACGTCCGCGTCCTGCGGAAGCTTGGCCGTCCACAGCGGCGCGGCTACCGACTCGTCCACCGTCACCGGCACATCACTACCGGCGGCCGGGGTCGTGGTGCTGGATGCGACTGCTGCTCCTGTCTGAGGCGGCTCGAACAGGACGTGTTTCTCGTCGCCGAGCGACTCCACGCCGAGTGGGACGATCCGTATCGCCGTCGCGTTCGCCGGTCCGGCGGGGGAGAACGCCGCCGGCCGCAGCCCGATGATCACGGGCGAGTCGAGGTGCCGGGCGAGTCCCGGGTACCGGGCGACGGCGTCGGGGATTTCGAACTTCTGGCCGTCGAAGGTCACCGTGACGCGCTCGCCGCCGGTGGGTTCGACGGTGGCGAAGTTCATGCTGGGCGAGCCCAGGAATCCGGCGACGAAGCGGTTGGCCGGGGCGCGGTAGAGGTCCTGTGGGGTGCCGACCTGCTGAAGGCGGCCCTTGTCGATGACGGCGATGCGGTCGCCGAGGGTCATGGCCTCGACCTGGTCGTGGGTGACGTACACGGTGGTGATCCGATACCGCTGGTGTAGCCGGGCGAGTTCGGCGCGCATCGACACGCGTAGCTTCGCGTCGAGGTTGGACAACGGCTCGTCGAGTAGGAACACCCGTGGTTGGCGGACCAGGGCCCGGCCCATCGCGACGCGTTGGCGCTGGCCGCCGGAGAGGGCCTTGGGTTTGCGGTCGAGCAGCTCGGACAGGCCGAGCAGGTTGGCGATGTCATTGACCTGTTCGCGCATTTGTGCGGCGTCGACGTGGCGTAGCCGCAGCGCGAAGGCCATGTTCTGCCGCACGGTCATGTGCGGATAGAGCGCGTAGTTCTGG
>NZ_QHHV01000083.1:0-164001 GCF_003947245.1 Actinoplanes sp. ATCC 53533
CGTCACGCTGCTCGGCCTGGCGTTCGTGCTGGCGGTCTCGGTGCCGGCCGCGTACGTCATCGCCCGGTACGACTTCCGCGGCAAGGCCGTCGTGGAGCTCGCGCTGCTCGCCGGCCTGTTCGTCAACGTCAACTACATCGTCGTGCCGATCTTCCTGATGCTCCTCGACTGGGACCGTACGCTGGTCGACGCCTTCCCGGACGGGCTCTTCCTGGACAACCCCGCGATGCTGGCGCTGGTGTACGCGGCCACCTCGATCCCGTTCACCGTCTACCTGCTCGCCGCGTACTTCCGGTCGATCCCGGCCGACTACGAGGAGGCCGCGGCGCTGGACGGGGCGTCCCGGTTTCGGATCATGACCCGGGTGATGCTGCCGATGGCCCGGCCGGCCGTCACGACGGTGATCCTGTTCAACTTCCTGGCCTACTGGAACGACTTCATCATCGCGCTCACCCTGCTGCCCGGCTCGGGCAAGACGCTGCAGGTCGGCCTCCTCAACCTGATGACCGCGCAGAAGGCGGCCGCCGACTACGGGCGGCTGTACGCCGGCATGGTCATCGTCATCGTTCCGGTGCTGCTCGTCTACGCGCTGATCCAGCGCCGCCTCATCGAGGGCATGGCGGCCGGCGGCGTCAAGGGCTGAACCCTACGGAAGGAGATCGATGAACGAATCGACGCGCGCCGTGTTGCTCGTCGCCGTACGGACGCTGATCGCGCTCGGCTGCGTGGCGGTGGTGATCGTCGCCCGGGCCACCGTCGGGTGGGGCAACCTCGCCGTGATGCTCGCGGCGCTCGGGGTCCTGCTGATCCTGCTGGCCTCCTACAACCGGAGATTCCGGTGACGGCGGCGGGACCGGCTGCGGTCCGGCCCAGCGACCGCCAGGTCGCCTGGCAGCGGCTGGAGTTCTACGGATTCCTGCACTTCGGCATGAACACGATGACGAACCGGGAATGGGGCGAGGGGCACGACGACCCGGCGCTGTTCGACCCGGCGGACCTCGACGCGGACCAATGGGTGGCCGCGCTGAAGAGCGCCGGGATGACCGGCGTCATCCTGACCTGCAAGCACCACGACGGCTTCTGCCTGTGGCCCAGCGAGGTCACGAAATACACGGTCGCCGCGTCGCCGTGGCGGGCCGGCCTGGGTGACGTGGTGGCCGAGGTCGCCGAGGCGGCCCGCCGGCACGGGCTCAAGTTCGGCGTGTACCTGTCGCCGTGGGACCGCACCGAGGCGTCCTACGGCACCGGGACCTCCTACGACGACTTCTACGTCGCCCAGCTCACCGAGTTGCTCACCCGGTACGGCCCGGTGTTCTCGGTCTGGCTGGACGGCGCGAACGGCGAGGGCCCCAACGGCAAGCGCCAGCACTACGACTGGGAGCGCTACTACGCGGTGGTCCGCCGGCTCCAGCCGGACGCCGTGATCAACGTGTGCGGGCCGGACGTGCGCTGGTGCGGCAACGAGGCCGGCGAGACCCGGCCGGACGAGTGGAGCGTGGTTCCCCGTACCCTCCGGGACGCCGAACGGACCGCCGACCGCTCGCAGCGGGTGGACGACGGCGAGTTCGCCCGGCTGGTCCGCAGCGACGACCGCGACCTCGGCAGCCGGGCCGCGCTGGCCGGGCAGACCGACCTGGTCTGGTATCCGGCCGAGGTGAACACCTCGATCCGGCCGGGCTGGTTCCACCACCCGGCGGAGGACGGCGCGGTGCGCGCGGCCGACGAGTTGTTCGACATCTACCTGCACGCCGTCGGCGGCAACTCGTGCTTCCTGCTCAACGTCCCGCCGGCCCGCGACGGGCGGCTCACCGCCGCCGACGTCGCGGCGCTGGAGCGGCTGGGACACCGGATCGCGGACTTCCGGTCCCGCCGGGTGGGTGCGGACGTGACGGTCACCTCCGGTACGGCGGGAGACCTGGTCACGGCGTGGCCGGCTCCGGGGCGTACGCCGTGGGAGCCGGACCCCGCCGACCAGCGCCCCGCCGTCACCCTGCACTTTCCCGGGCCGCGCCGGATCGAGGCCGTCGTGCTGGGCGAGGACATCACCCGGGGCCAGCGCATCGAGCACGTCGCCGTCCGCGGCCGCCGGTACGGCGCGTGGACCACCCTGGCCGAGGCGAATGCGGTCGGCTACCAGCGCATCCTGCGGTTCGCGCCGGCCGAGGCCGAGGCCGTGCTGATCGAGGTGACCGCCGCGCGGGACACCCCGGTGGTGTCCCACGCGGCGGCGATCGGAGCCACGTCATGAAGAAGGCGCTGCTCGCCGGGATAGCTGTCGTGCTCGCCGCGACGGTCGGCACCGGCATCGCGCTCGGCGGTGGCACCGACGAGGTCGCCACCGTCGACGGGCACCCGGTGACCCGCGACGAACTGATCTTTCACATGCGCCGGCTGGCTCCGGCCGTGCGCAACGAGATCGGTGACGCACCGGACAGGGCCGCCCTGATCGGCCGGCTCCGGGAACGCGCGCTGGCCGAGGCCGAGAAGGACAAGGTGCTGCTGCTGCTCGCCGAGGAGCAGGGCCTGGTCGACTCGGTGGACCACGAGGACTTCCTGGCCGAGGTGCGGGCCGAGAACGAACGCCGGGCCACTTCCGGTCGCCGGGGTGAGGTGGTCTACGGGGTCACCGAGTTCTCGCCGGAGGAGTACTACACCAAGCGGCTCACCGACCTGACGACCGCCCTCAGGAAGACCTGGTCGGTCACCGACGCCGAGGTGCGCGCGGAGTTCGACGCCGACCGGGCATCGTGGAGCGCCAACGCCACCACCTACGCGTACACGAAGCTCGTGGTCCCGATGCCCGCCGGGGCGCCCGCGGATTTCCCGGCCGGTCTGCGATCCCGGGTTACGGCCGGGGGCGGGCTGGCCAAGGTCGCCGCCGCCGAGCCGGGCGCCCGGCTCACCTCCGCGACCTACGCCGGCGGCCGGTCGTCCGGCGTGAACGCCCACGACCAGGACCTGCTGGCCGTGCTCACCGGGCTGTCGCCGGGCCAGGTCTCCGCGCCGATCCCCGGCCCCGGCCAGATCACCTACTACGCACTCGACGGCCGGAAGGTCGACGCGGACGCGGCGTTCGCCAAGTACGCGGCGCGGATCCGGCAGTCGCTCATGGGGGAGAAGTTCGACCGGTACGTCGGCGACCGGCTGGCCGGCAGCGACATCGAGGTCGACACCGAGGCCCTGGCAGACATCAACCCTGAGGATGTGGCATGAAACCTGTCGCAACGGCACTGATCGCCGCGTTGCTCGTGGCGCCCCTGAGTTACGCCACGCCGGCGGGCGCCGCCCCGCCCGCCGCCGCCAAGGCCGCGTGGCCGGGCGACAGCCCGAACACCACCGGCGGTCGTGACTACTACCTCGACGCCGCGGGCGGACGCGACACCGCGGCCGGCACCACACCGCAGACGGCCTGGCGCACCCTGGCCAAGGCCAACGCGACCACCTTCAGGCCGGGCGACCGCATCCTGCTCAAGGCCGGCCAGCAGTGGTCCGGCCAGCAGCTGTGGCCGAAGGGCTCGGGCAGCGCGGGCAGGCCGATCACGATCTCCGCCTACGGCAGTGCGACGGCCGCGCGGCCGTACATCGCCACCAACGGCAACGTGCCCAGCCCGTTCCGGGCGGACGGCACCAAGAATCCGGACACGGTCGGCCTGACCGGCGCGATCGTGCTGCGCAACCAGCAGTACTTCGAGATCAACAACGTCGCGCTCTCCAACGACAACGACTTCGCGACCGACATCACCACCGGGACGTACGTCCGCGACGGCATCATGGTGTCGATCAACGCCGACTTGTTCCCGGCCGGCGCGGACACCATCATGGACCACTTCCGCATCTCGAACGTGTACGTCCACCACCTGGACGGTCCGAGCAGCTGGCAGCGGATCCACTACGGCGGCGTCAACTTCCAGGTCTTCGGCGCCAAGAGCTACAAGGAGTACGGCACCGGCGGCTACTACTTCAAGGACGTCCGGATCGAGAACAACACCTTTTCCAACGTCGAACTGCACGCCATCCAGTTCGCCTTCAACTGGTTCAACGCCGACGGGTCGGCCGCCGGCCAGTACGACGAGGCGGGCAAGTTCCACGAGGGCTGGGAACAGCTCTGGGTGCGCACCCGCGACCTCTACAGCCGGGACGTCTACATCGGCCACAACTACGCCGAGAGCATCGGCCAGGGCGCGATCCAGCTGGCCAACACCAAGCACATGACCGTCGAGTACAACGAGGTGAACGGCTTCCTCGAACGCTACGACGCGGTCTCCTGCGGGCTCTACCTGTGGGCCGGCGCCGACTCGGTGATGCAGTTCAACGAGGTGTACGGCGGCCCGAGCAATGAGTTCGACGGCACCCCGTGGGACCTCGAATACACCAACTTCAACGTCACGTACCAGTTCAACTACTCGCACGACAACGCCGCCGGCTGGATGGCCTACATGGGCAACAGCTCCAATTCGGTGGCCCGCTACAACCTGAGCGTCAACGACAACGGCGTGCTCGTGAAGAACATGCTGTCGACGAACTACTCGCCGACCTACTTCGTCAACAACACCTTCGTGTACGACGGCGCCGACCTCGACTACGTCCACGACGAGACGTTCCTGAGTCGGGTCTACTTCATGAACAACATCTTCTACAACACCTCGACCGAGCCGACGCCGTGGTATCGCCGTACCGGGGCGCTGCGCCAGGCGGTGTTCGCGAACAACGACTACTACGAGTCCGGCGGCACCCACTCCGGCCAGGAACCGGCCGACCCGGACGGTTCGCGCGCGGACCCGAGGTTCGTCGGCGACCCGGCCCGGTACGTCACCGGGGCGGGCGTGGCCCAGATCCGCACGGCGGCGGCACACTTCGCGCCGCGGAACGACTCGCCGATGATCGACGCGGGCCGCTACAACCCGCATCTGGGCACCGAGGACTTCCTCGGCACGCACCTCTACTACGGCGCCGCCCCGGACATCGGCGCGGTCGAGGCCACGATCGGCACGAGGGTCGACAATCCGGTCGACACCGACCCGATCGAGCAGGACGGCAACGACCGGGTCAACCTGGCGCTGGGCAAGCCGGTCACGGCCAGCTCCACCCATCCGGGCGCCGGCGGCACGCTCGGCGCGGTCAAGCTCACCGACGGGGACCCGGCCACCCGGTGGGCCGCCGCCGACGACGCCGGCTATCCGATCACGCTCGACATCGACCTCGGCGCCGACACCACGTTCGGCGAGGTCTACCTGGACGAGTACACCGATTCCGGGACCAACCCGCGGGTCCAGTCGTTCGCGCTCCAGCGGTGGAACGCCGCGACCGGCGCGTGGGTGACCTTCGCGACCGGCGCGGCCGGCATCGGCCACGACCGGTCGGTGACCGGCTTCGGCAGCGTGACCACGAGCAAGGTGCGGGTGGCGCTGACCAGCCAGATCGCCACCGAGCAGTACACACCCACGCTCACCGAGATCGCCCTCTACGGGGCCGGCGGCTGAGCCCTTACCGGTGACGCGGCGCGGCGTGGCGTCGTGACCTGAGGAAGGCCTTCGGGAGCTCCTCGACGCCCGACCAACTGTAAAAGCTGACGGCCGTGAATGCGGTAACTTGGGCTGGCTTGATCGCATGGGCGTGAGGTGCCGGGGCGTCAGGACGGAGTGCACATGGGACCCAAGCTCGACGCCGGCCAGCGCGCGGTGGTGCTGGGCGGCACCGGCTGGGTCGGCCGGCACGTCTGCGCCCGGCTGCACCAGGACGGTTGGGACGTGCTCGTGGTGGGCCGGCACGAGACCGCGCCGCAGCCCGACCACAAGTTCCTGCGGATGGATGTCGTCGCCGCCGGCGTGCCGCAGCTGACCGCGCTGCTGCACGCCGAGCGGGTCGGCGCGGTGGTCAACGCGACCGACGGCGCCAACACGACGGACGGCTGGGATCTCTCCGCCGAGGTGTTGACGGAGGCGAACGCGCACGCGGTGCAACGGCTGGTGGACGCGGTCGCGGCGACACCGTGGCGGCCGCGGTTGGTGCAGCTCGGCACCATTCACGAGTACGGCCCGGTGCCGGCCGGGGTGTCGGCGCACGAGGGGCTCCCGACCCGGCCCACCGGCGACTACGCCCGCAGCAAGCTGGGCGGTTCGTCGGCGGTGCTGGACGCGGCCCGCGCCGGCCGGATCGACGGTGTCGTCCTGCGACTGGCCAACGTCAGCGGCCCGTACCCCTCACCGGCGAGCTTTCCCGGCAAGCTGCTGGAGCTCGCCCGCGGTCTCGGCGGTGGCGTGAGCTCCGGCATCGGCATCGGCATCGCCGATGCCCGGCGCGACTTCGTCGACGTGCGGGACGTGGCCGCGGCGGTGAGCCGGGCGGCCGCCTCGACGGCCACCGCCGAGGTGCTCAACATCGGCAGCGGTGTCGCGGTGCCGATCGGCGAGGTGATCCGGGTGCTGCTCGAGGAGGCCGGGCTGCCGGCGGACGCGCTGTACGACGACGGCAGCGCGGTCCGCAGCGTGGGCGGCGACTGGATCCAGGTCGACATCCGCCGCGCTGCCGAGGTGCTCGGGTGGGTTCCCGAGCACTCTCTGGCGGAGTCGTTGCGGGCGATGTGGCAGCATCGCTGACGCCGGTCAGGCGACCGGGGCCCGCAGCACTCACCGAGATCGCCCGCCACGGGGCCGGCGGCTGAGTCCTCACCGGTGACGCAGCGCGGTGGTCCCCGGCGTCTACTATCGGACGCCGGGACCATTGCCCGGACGCGCGTGGTCGTCAAGACCGCGGGCAGTCGAGTGCGGAGCTTCGGGGGTGGGTGTGCCGGCTGTCCGTTTCGTACGCCGGTTCGGGCGCGGGATCACGACGCCGGATCTGTACCGGCTGGTGGCAACCGGACTGGTCCTGCTGGGTCTCATCGCCGGGATCGTCGCCGTCGCCACCGCCCAGCACCGGTCGGCCCTGCTGCGCGACATCGTGGCCGTGAACGGGCCGCTCAGCGTGGGCGCGCAGGAGCTCTACCGGTCGCTGTCCGACGCCGACGCGACGGCGTCGAACGCCTTCCTGGCCAACGGGGCCGAGCCCGCGGCGCTGCGCCAGCGCTATCTCGACGACATCGCGCGCGCCACCAAAGCGCTGACGGTCGCGCTGGGTGAGGCCGACGAGGGGGACGCCGCCCGGCTCGGCGTCCTCGCGGATCAGCTGCCGGTATACACGGGGCTGGTGGAGACGGCACGGTCGTACAACCGGCTCGGTGTGCCGCTCGGCGCCGCATACCTGCGGGAGGCCTCCGGCCTGATGCGGGAGACGCTGCTGCCGGCCGCGGACGAGGTGCTCTCCAACGCCCAGCAGCGACTGATCGCCGGGCAGCGGGAGGCCGCCGGCTTCCCCTGGGCGGTGCTGCTGCTCGGCCTGGTGACCGTCGGCTCGCTGCTGGCGGCGCAGATGCTGGTGGCCCGGCGCAGCAACCGGGTGTTCAACCGCGGGCTGCTGGCGGCCAGCCTGGCGGCCCTGATCTCGCTGGCGTGGTCGACCACGGCCGTCGGCCTGTCGGCCCGCCAGGTCGAGATCGGCCACCGGAACGGCTCGGCGCTGGTCTCGCTGCTCGCCGACGCGCGCCGCGCCGCGCTGCAGGCTCACGCGGACGAGGGGCTGACCCTCGTCGCCCGGGGCAGCGGCGCCGCCTTCGAGAAGGAGTTCGGGGCGGTGCTCACCGAGCTGATCGGCGCGGACGGCAGGGGCGGCATGCTCGCCGAGGCGTCGGCTCGGGCGCCGTCCGCGGCGGACCGTGCGGTGATCGAGGAGGCGCGCGGCCAGGCGGGACGCTGGCGGGAGCTGCACGGCCAGGTGCGCGAGCTGGACGACAGCGGTGACTACCTCGGCGCGGTCAAGCTGGCGACGGCCACCGGGCCGGAGAGCCTGTCCGGACTGTTCGGCAAGCTCGACGCCGCGATCTCGACCGCGCTGGACCAGACGAACCAGCGGGTGCACCGGCAGGCCAACCACGCCGACAACGCGCTCGGCGGCCTCGCCCTCGCGCTCGTGCTGCTCACCGCCGGGCTGATGACCGCGGTCATCGTCGGCATCCGGCCGCGGATCGGAGAATACCGGTGACATCGAGGATGAGAGTCCGGGCGCTGGCGGCGGCGCTGCTGGTGCTGTCGCTGAGCGCCGGGTGCGGCTCGGACGACGGCCCGCCGCCCGCCGCGACAGCCGAGGCCCGCGGGGTCGTGCCGAGGCCGCTCAACGTGCAGGATCCGGCCGAGGTGCCGAGCGCGCAACCCGCACCGAAGTGCAAGCCCCGGGCCAGCCTGCGGCCGGCCGGCGCGCTGCCGAAACCCGGCAAGATGCCGGCGGGCACCGCGATGGCCCGGATCGCGAAGCGGGGCCGGCTGATCGTGGGCATCGACCAGAACGCCTACCTGTTCAGCTTCGCCGATCCCGCCACCGGTGACCTCGTCGGCTTCGAGATCGACCTGGCGCGGGAGATCGCGAAGGCGCTGTTCGGGGATCCGAAGGCGATCCAGTTCCGGGCGATCACCACCGCCGACCGGATCCCGGTCATCGAGCGCGGCGAGGTCGACATCGTGATCCGGACCATGACGATGACCTGTGAGCGCTGGCAGCAGGTCTCGTTCTCCACCGAATACCTGTCCTCGCACCAGCGCCTGCTGGTCCGCCGCGGCTCGGGCATCAACGACTTCGCCGACCTGGCCGGCCGCAAGGTCTGCGCCACCCGGGGCAGCACGAGCATCCGGACGATCGCCGCGCAGCCCTCGCGCCCGGTCCCGGTCAGCACGGACAGCACCCTGGACTGCCTGGTGATGCTCCAGCAGGGCCAGGTGGACGCGGTCTCGACCATCGACGTGCTGCTGGCCGGCCTCGCCGCGCAGGATCCGGCGACCGAGATCACCGGCGCCGCGGTGTCCGACGAGCCGGCCGGCGTCGGCATCTCCAAGAAGTCGCCCGAGCTGGTCCGCTTCGTCAACGGCGTGCTGGAACGCACCCGCGCGGACGGCACGTGGGCGCGCAGCCATGACCGCTGGTTGTCCCGGCTGGGTCCGGCGCCCAAGCCCCCGGCGGCTGTCTACCAGGACTGAGCGCGACAACCCGATCAATTTCGCGGCAGTTGTCTTGTTGCCGATAGCGCACTCATTCCCGACAGCGCCATTGTCCGGCCGACCCCAGGATAGGGGTGGAAATGAGCGGCGCTTGAGGGGGAGGCAGTGATGGTCAGTCCGACCACTGTGGTGAATGGATCGAGAGCGAGCTGGGGAGTCAGCGACTGCGGGCAGATAATGGGCCAGCCGACGGAGGCCGCGCTCGCTTCCGTGGAGCCCGAGGGCACCTACGAGCACCTGGCCATCGGCACCCTGCAAGAGGGCTACACCATCGCCTACCGGACGCCGGGCGGGGCCGACAACGTCAAGTACGACGTCTACGAATCCAGCAATGGGATCGTCTGCGGCAGAAGCCATATCTGCCGAAACGACAAGCTCGAACTGGTCAAGGTCACCGAGAGCAGAACAGACGACGATCTGATCGGCATCCGGCAGACCTTCATCGTCTCCAAGAATGAAACGCGGATCGTCATCAGGATGGAGCTCACCAACTGCAGCCGGCGGGAATCGGTCGATCTGACCGACCTCCTCGTCAAGCGGTATGCGGACATCGACGTGGACACCGGCGGAAGCGCCGGCTGGGCCGGGTTCGCGGGCCGCTGGGACAAGAACCGTGACTCGGTGTTCACCTACAACCTCGACGACGATGCCCGGGAATTCGACGGCAAGCGGGCCCACGTCGTGAACATGGTGGCGATGCCGAGCGATCTTCCCCTGGACGACACGTTCGTGGGCGAGCTCGGCGCCAACCAGTTCCAGACCCGCGACAACCCGGGCCAGCTCGCCCCGCTGCCGACCGAACGCGTGGACGGGGTGGGTGTCCTGCAGTGGCGCGCCAGCCGCTTCCTCCCCGGCGACACGCTGCGGATCAATATGTACTACGACACCTTCAGGTCGTTCGCCCGATAGCCCGGCACAGCCGCATTCCCGTCAGACCGTTGCGTCTGGGATCGATGAAGTTGGATGCTGAACCTCGTTGTGTGACCCAGCACCGACTCAGTCGACGGGAGATTCCATGGCACATCGCGTTCGCTCCAGCAGACTGCTCGGCGCGGCAGTGGTGGCCGGGCTCGCGCTGACCGTGCTGACGCCCACCGCGGCGTCGGCACAGTCGGCCGCCCCGCCCAACGCCGTCCTCGCCTGGAACATCCACGCCCAGACCGCCATCTACGAGGTTGCCCGGCAGTCGCCCACCGCGGGCACCCGCAGCTTCGCGATGGCACAGGGCGCCGTGTATGACGCGGTCAACGCGATCGCCGGCGCCCCGTACGAGCCGTACCTGGTCGCTCCCCGCGCGAACCGCGGCGACTCGGTCCCCGCGGCCGTCGCCACCGCGGCCTACCGCGTACTCCTCTCGCTCTTCCCGGCCCAGGCGGACGCGCTGCGTGCGCGGTACGACGAAGCCCTCGCCGCTGTCCCCGACGGCCGGGCGGAGCGCGGCGGGATCAGGGTCGGCGCGGCCGCGGCCGCGGCCATGATCTCGGCCCGTCGCGACGACGTCGCGTTCCCCGACGCGACCTGGCCGGTCGGCACGGAGCCCGGCGCATACCGCCTCACCCCGCCCGGATATGTCCAGGCCGGCGCCTGGTTCGCCTTCCTGAAGCCGTTCGCCGTCGACAACCCCGCCGCCTACCGCGTGCCCGGGCCGCCGGCCCTGACCAGCGCCGCGTACGCACGCCAGCTGAACGAGGTCAAGTCGCTCGGCGCGGCCACCAGCACCACCCGCACGCGGGATCAGACCGAGGCGGCGACCTGGTGGGACGACTACCGCCAGGTGGAGTGGTACATCAAGCGCGGCCTCGCCGCCGACCACCGGCTCAGTCCACTGCGGACGGCGCGCATGCTCGCCATGGTCGACGTGGCCACCGTGGACGCGGTGATCTCCTGCTACCAGCAGAAGCGACACTGGAAATTCTGGCGGCCGGTGACCGCGATCCCGCTGGCGGACACCGACGGCAACCCGGCCACCGCCGCCGATCCGGCCTGGACGCCGCTGCGCGTCACGGCGCCGTCGCCGGAGTGGCCCTCCGGGCACGCCTGCTACACCTCGGCGATCATGACCGCCCTGCGGACGTTCTTCGGCCGTGACAGCTTGTCGTTCAGCGCCTACAGCGCCGCATCGGGGACCACCCGGCACTACGACAGCTTGTCCTCGGCCCGGGCCGAGTTGATCGAGGCGCGGATCTGGGCCGGGGTCCACTACCGCGGCGCGACCGTGCACGGTGACCGGCTCGGCGAGACGGTCGCGCGCGAGGTCCTCGCCAACGAGTTCGGCCGCCGCCACTGACCGCCCTGAGCGCCAGCCGGTTGGTCACGGCTGGCGCTCGGCGCCGCCTCCCCGCGGACGTGAACCGGCAAGGCTTGTGGAGGCGGTGCCGCGCGCCTATCGTGAGGTCCACTTGACGACTCATGTGGTCCATCTAGCGGACCTAAGCAGGGGAGCCGATGATGCGGATCCGCAGTCTTCTCGTCCCGGTGTTGCTCGCCGCGAGTGGATTGCTGGCCGCGCCGCCACCGGCGCAGGCGGACGGCCGAGCGACGGTCCCGCTGCCCGCGGTGGAAGGACCCGTCCCCTCGGTGGTCGGCAGCCCCGGCAACGACTACACGTTCTTCGCGAGCGACCTCGGCCTGCCGGGACGCGGATACGTCGAGCAGGAGTACTTCTTCGGTGGCACGGCCAACGTCTACGACGCCACGGTCGCTCCCGGCATCGGCGCACGACCGACGCCGTCGCCGACCGCGTCGGTGGTGTCGTCCGGGCACCCGTACAAGACCAGGATGGTGGTGCGGCGGCCGGCCGGGGCCGCGGCGTTCAACGGCACCGTGGTCGTCGAGTGGCTCAACGCCACCAGCCAGTACGACGTCGAGGCGCTCTGGTTCCGCACGCACGAGTTCCTGATGCGGGACGGCTACGCCTGGGTCGGCATCACCGCGCAGAGCGCCCCGATCACCAACCCCGCGCTGGGCCTCAAGGCCTTCAGTCCCGGCCGGTACGGCAGCCTCGACCTCACCGCCGGCGGCACGCTGACCACCGGCGATCCGCTGTCCTACGACGTGTACGCCCAGGGCATCCGGGCGGTACGCGAATCCGGTGTACTCGGGAACCTGCGGGGCCGCGTGGCGACGGTGATCGCGGCGGGTGTCTCGCAGTCCGCCGGCCGGGTGTCGGTGTTCGCCAACGCGATCGAGACCCGGGGCAGGCCGGTCGCCGATGCCGTGCTGCTCTACATCGGCGGCGAGAAGATGCGCACCGACCTGCGCGTACCGGTGTTCAAGGTGTTGTCCGAGACGGAGTTCGCCACCGCGCCGTCGACGTCGGCCAACGAGATCAGCTCGTTGCAACCGGACACCCGGGGGATGCGGACCTGGTCGGTCGCCGGCACGTCGCACTCCGACTGGGCCTCGTTCGCGGTCCGGTACGCCCTGCTGCGCAGGGATCAGCCCACCGCCTCGCTGCGCGACAACTGCGCCCGCCCGAGCCGCAGCCGCATTCCCGACCGCTACACCCTCTCCGCCGCGATCGATCACCTGGTGAGGTGGGAGCGCCGCGGTGTCGCACCGCCGACGGCTCCGCGCATCACGCTGGCCGCCGACGGCCTGACCGTCCTGCGGGACGGCCTCGGCAATGCCCTCGGCGGCCTGCGGCTCGCGCCGTTCGCGGTGCCGGTCGCCTTGGACACCGGCGTCAACGAGAACCCGCCGGGCGGCGCGGGCTTGTGCTTCCTCAACGGGACGCACCTTCCGTTCGACCGGGCGACGCTGGACACGCGCTATCCGGACCGGCAGGCCTATCTGCGTCCGTTCGCGGGCGCGGTGCTCCAGAACCTCCGTGCCGGGTACGTGCTGCCGGCGGACGCCCGCGAGATGCTCCGCGACGCCCGGGCCTCGATCGCCGGCCGCGGCCTGGTGTGCGGCCCGCTGTGCGCGAACGTCGCCCAATTCCCGATCCAGCCGTCGACCCAGCTGCTGCGGGACCACACCGCCTTTCTCTACCTGCGCGGCGGCGATGCGCTGCTGCGGACGCTCGACGAGGCGACCCTGGCCGTGGCGCGCGGCCAGACCCACGTGGTGCGGCAGCAGCGGCATTACGCCGAAGCGGTCCGGCTGCTCGAGCGCTACCGGGCCGACATCGACCGGCTGCTGCGCCTGCGCCGCGTGACCGCGGCCCAGGCCGCGCTGCTCGACGAGTACGCGGCGATCCTCATCGGACGGCTCGGGGCCGCCTGAGCCGCCGGACCAGCCGACCGGTATCCGCCGGTAGGCGACGAGGGCGTGCCGCCCGCGTCGTATCGGCCGTGGAATGACTGCGGCGGGCGCGCTGGCCGGCCCGCCGCCGGCGGGCCGCGCACCCGCCGTGGTCAGCGGCCCGGACGGCCTCCGCCCGGGCCACCTCCGCCGGGCCCGCCCATTCCGCCGGCGCCGGCCTCGCCCGCGGTGGCGGTCGCGACCTGGGTCGCCGAGCCGAGGCTGCCCGAGGCCGCCAGCCCGCCCACGTTGGCACCGGTGGCGGTGCCGCCGGCATAGATCTTGTATTCCTCGCCGTTCTTGATCTTCGCGGCGGAGACGGTCAGGATCTGGGCATCCTTGGCCGTGACGAAGGTGGTGACCACCTCGCCGTCGCCGTCGACGACGTGCAGGGTGGTGCCGGCGGCGACCGCCGACTCGACGGCGGCCGACAGCCAGCCCTGGCGGGAGTCGTCGCTCGGCGTGACGGCGCTGCCCACGGCGGCGATGGTGCCGCCGTTGATGGTGAGGCTGCCGTTGAGGTCGAGCGCCCCGCTGCCCCGGCTCGTCGCGCCGTAGAGCACCACCGTGCCGCCGGAGAAGGTGGCGGTGCCGTTGGAGTCGAGGCCGTCGCTGGTCGCTTGGACGATCAACGTTCCGCCGGTGACGACCAGCTTGTAGTCGCCCACCCCCTCGCCGCCGCCACCGCCGGGTCCGCCGCCGCCCTGCTCCTGGCCCGTACCCCCGGCGGCATTGACGCCGTCGTCGCTGGCGGTGATGTCGGTCTTGCCGCCGTTGACGGTGATGTCGGCGCTTTCCAGGCCTTCCACCGCCGAGGTGATCTTGATGGTGCCGGCGTCGACGAGCAGGGAGGTCTCGGCGTGTACGCCGTCGTCGCCGCTGGCGAGGGTGACCGTGGCGCCGTTGAGGTGGACGGCGGCGTCGCTGTGCACCGCGTCGTCGGAGGAGTCGACGGTGACGGTGCCGCCCTCCAGCACGGTGATCACCGCGGACTTCAGCCCCTTGGTGGAGGTATCGTCGGCCGGCCTGACACCGCTGCCGCCGCCGGCGGCGACGGCGAGCTTGCCGCCGGTGACCACGATGTCGGTGGCCGCGTCCGCGCCGTCGCCCTTGGCGGTGACCGTGACCGTCCCGTCCGCGACGGAGATGTAGCCGGAGTCGGCCTTTTCGGCGTTGTCGGCCTTGAGCCCGTCGCCGCCGGACGTGACGGCGACCGTGCCGCCCTCGACGACGAGGTAGTCCTTGCCGCGGATGCCGTCGTCGGCGGCGTCGACGGTGACGGTGCCGGACTGGATCACCAGGCCGTCCTGGCTGGCGATGGCGTCGTTGCCGTTGCCGCGCACGGTGAGCGCGCCGGTGCCGGTGATGGTCAGGTTGGCCGCGCTGTACAAGGCGGCGTTGATCTCGGCGTCGTCGGCGTACGAGCCGGCGTCGGACAATGTGTTGACGCTGCCGTCGGCCAGGATGACGACCACCTCCTCGCCCTCGGCGATGCCGATCGCGGCGGTGGTCGTGCTGGCGATGGTGGCGCCGTCGAGGACCAGCTTGACGGTGGCGTCGGGGGCGTCGACCACGACCTGCCCGTTGAGCGTGCCCGAAAGCCGGTACGTGCCGGCGGCGGTGATGGTCACCGTGGCACCGGCGGCCTTCACCCCGGCGCCGCCGGTGGTGGCCGAGGACCCGGTGAGCTTGACGTCGACCGCCTTCGCCGCGTCATAGGTCGCGTCGCCGTCCTCGGCGTGGTCGGCCTCGTTGGCGGCGAGGACCTGCGCCGCCGCCTGGCTACCGCCGGCGCTGCCGGCAGCCGCCGCGTCGGTGCCCGTGGTGCCGCCGCTGCCGGAGTCGCTGTCGCTGGTGCAGCCGGCGAGAGCGGCGGCGAGCGTCAGCGCGGCGACCGTGGCGGCCGCCTTGGTACGGATCATCATGAGGATCTCCTGGTTGGACGACCCTCTCATTCGACCCGACGAATCTGTGTGCCTCCCATGAGCCGTCTGTACGGCCGCAGTGACTTCGGACGGTGCCGTGGGCCGGCCCGCCGTCGTTCGACAACTTTTAATGCACGCAATCTAAGCCGCAAATACCGCAAGTTAAAGATCGACAAATGCAAGTGTTGACATCGTTTGTAAGCGAATTGTAACGTCGATCCGATGCTTTAGGTGTCATCCATGTTTTTCGACCTGGCCTCGGGATGTCGGCTCTTTCTCCCCGGGGTCACTCTCATGTCCTTTTGCCGGCCATGCAAAGGCGTGGCTCCACGGAGAGAGGCGAGGCACCATGCAACAGATCACCATTGGCCGGACCGCGGTCCGGCTCGGCGCGGTGGCACTCATGGTCGGCGGTATCGGCCTGGTCGGCGCGTCCATGTCGTATGCCGGGGGCCCCGCCACGATCACCAAGGAGGCGTGGGGGACGACGGCCGGCGGGGCGGCCGTCGACCGCTATACCCTCACCAACAATGGGATGCGCGTGCGGATTCTGACCTACGGCGGCATCCTGCAGACCATCGAGACGCCGGATCGGCGCGGCCGGGTGGCCAATGTGGCGCTCGGTTTCGACAATCTCTCCGATTACGAGACGAAGAGCCCGTATTTCGGCTGTATCACCGGCCGGTACGCCAACCGCATCGCCGAGGGTCAGTTCACCCTGGACGGGGTCGCGTACCAATTGCCGATCAACAACCCGCCCAACAGCCTGCACGGCGGCACGGTCGGCTTCGACAAGCACGTGTGGGCGGCCACGCCGCTGCGGTCCCGGGACGGTGTGGGACTGCGGTTGCGGTTCACCAGCCCCGACGGCGACCAGGGCTACCCGGGCGAGATGCGGGCCACGGTGACCTACACGCTCACCCGGGACCACGCCATCCGGATGGACTACGAGGCGACGACCAGCAAGCCGACGATCGTCAACCTCACCAACCACGCGTACTGGAACCTGGGCGGCGAGGGCACCGGCACGATCGACGACCACCGGCTCTACCTGAACGCCAGCAGATACACGCCGGTTGACCCGACGCTGATCCCGACCGGCGCGATCGACCGGGTCGCCGGAACGCCGATGGACTTCCGCAAGGCCACCGCCATCGGCGCCCGCAACCGCGACGGCTTCGCCCAGTTGGTGATCGGCCGCGGCTACGACCACAACTGGGTGCTGGACCGCCGGGACGCCTCGTACAAGAAGCTGGAGATCGCGGCCCGGGCGACCGACCCGGCCAGCGGCCGGCAGCTCACCGTGCGGACCACCGAGCCCGGCATCCAGTTCTACGGCGGCAACTTCCTCGACGGCACGCTCGTCGGCACCAGCGGCCGGATGTACCGCCAGGGCGACGGTTTCGCCCTGGAGACCCAGCACTACCCGGACTCGCCGAACCACGCGAACTTCCCGTCGACGGTTCTGCGGCCCGGGCAGACCTACCGCACGACCACCATCTACGAGCTCGGCGTGGCGCGCTGAGGCCGGCATCCGAGCGGGCGGCAGGCTCCCCCTGTGAAGCCTGCCGCCCTGGCCTCAGGCGCGGTGCCACTTTCTGGTTCTCTCAGGCACGGTGCTCTCAGGCGCGGTGCCACTTCTGGTTCGCGAAGCCGTTGCAGGTCCACAGCTGCAGGGGCGCGCCGTTCGCGTCGTTCCAGGCGGCGATGTCGACGCACTTGTCGGCCCGCGGGTTCACCAGATCGCCCGCGCCGGTCAGCACCCATTGCTGGGCCGGGGTGCCGTTGCAGCCGAATATCTGCACGGCGGCCATGTCGGCGGTGGCACCATCCGCCACATCGAGGCACTTGCCGCCGATCCGGATCGTGCCGTCGCCGGCGAGCTCGAAGCGCTGCTGCGGCCCGTTCCAACAATCCCAGACCCGCAGCCGTACGCGGTCCGCGTAGTTCGCGCCGGGCACATCGAGGCACTTGCCGTGCCAGTCGCTGACGATCGGGCTCGCGGCGCCGGAGTCGGCGGTGACCCGCTGGGGCGTGCCGGCGGGCGGCGGGCCGGCGCCGTTGCCGTGGAAGGTCACCGTGAAGCCGGTGCACTCCTTGCAGTTGTACATGACCTGGTTGCCCGGGATGGCGTCGTGCTTGGACCAGCTGTACGCCCGCGGGCAGAGCTCGTTGACGGCCCGGCTGTATGCGGTCTCGGCGTCGCGGTTCGGGTTGACGCAGATCAGCGGCTGTCCCCGGCCGTCGCGCTGGAGGTCGGCCGCCGGGCACGCGTCCAGCAACGGCTTCGCGCAGCCGGCATCGGCACAGTACTGCGAGCCGGGCGGGGGCGGCGGGGCACCGGTGGGCGTGATCGTGATCGGCAGCGACACGGCGTTGACGTAGCTGACGTTGTACCAGGGCGAGCCCCACGGGTCGTCCGGGTCGAAGTTGAACTCCGCGAGGCTCGCGTCCTGCTCGGTGGTGCGGCAATGGTCGGCGGCGTTGCCGCAGTCGCCGACCTCGCAGTGGAAGGTGCTGCCGGACTCGCCGGAGCAGCGCTGGCGGGCGAAGAACTTGCCCCGCCAGTGGCCGGGCCCGGAGTCCTCCGGGATGGCGATCGTCGCGGACGCCCCGGGCTCGAGGATCGGCAGCTGCCCGAAGTTCACCGATCCGTCGGCGTTCACCGAGCTGCCCACCCACACCTTCTCGGCGCTGGCGTTGACGAACGTGACGGTGTGCCCGGCGGCGGCATAGGCGGCCGACTCCTCCGTGAAGCCGACCCCGAAGGCCGCGGTAAGCCCGCCGATCACGATGGCCAGCGCGGCGAGCACGGAGAGCACGACCCGGCGGAGGCGGCGCGGGGCGGTTGTGAACGGAGCATGCGGCATCACCCCATCATCACCATGATCTGCATGCCGGTCCACGTCCCCGAAACGGGACTGCGGACCGTCGAAAAGACGTTGCCGACCGCAGCGAGGGTCCCTAACGTATGGATCACCAACGACCCACCGGCAGGAGAAAAGATCATGTTGTGGCACACCTCGATCGCCCCGCAGCGGCTTACCCCGCGCGGCGAGACCGCCATGACCTGTGCCGCGCAGACCGGCCTCCCGGCCGGCGGCGAAAAGCACCACGATCTGGGCCGGTGGCGCAGCTAGCAGCAGCTAGCGATGCATGCGCCGCCCACCCGATCCGGGACGGGCGGCTTTTCGTTTGCCACCTTCGCGATTGCCGTTTCACCGTACGCACCGACGCCCCGACCGATTGCCGGCGGCGCTGATCTTTCTCAACTCCACAGCGGATGACAGCAACACCATCGCCGGGCGGCATACCGCGGCCCGGCGGCATTGGGCTTGTAGCGCAGTCGGTAGCGCGCCGTCTCGGCAGGGCGGAGGTCGGCGGTTCGATCCCGCCCAGGTCCACGCAAGCACGGGGCAGCACGCCGTCGTAGCTCAGACCTTGGCAGAGCTCGGTCCTGGTACGACCGAGGCCACCGGTTCGAACCCGGTCGACGGCTCTTTGTTCCATGCGGTTCGAGTCCGCCGCCCGCAGCTCACGCCCTCGTAGCCCAACGGCAGAGGCCCGACGTTGAGGACGTCGGTTGGTGCGCGTTCGAATCGCGCCGAGGGCACGCAGCACCAGCTGTTCCTTTGCGTCGCGGTCGAGATCTCGGCCGGTCGCGGGAAGGGTGGTGTGCTTCGACTGGTCAGCCGTAGAGCGCCCGCACATCTTCCCGGCTAGGCACGACGGGCAGACCCCAGGCGGCCGACGGCATGCTGCCGGGCTCGCCGGCCACGGTGCGGTCGGTCCGCTCGGCGATCGCGTTGGCGTCCACGATCGATTGACGTGCTTGGTCGGTCGCTCCCTGCTGAGCTTGGCATCGAGCGAGGATGGTCAGTGCTCGCGCCAGGTCGAACATGTTGGCCGACCCGAGCAGGCCGACATGGTGGTAGAACAGCCCGACGGCCTGTTCGAGCATCTGCCGCGCCGCGGAGATCTCGTCCGCGCCGAACCAGCCGATGCCGAGGATCAGCAGGTTGTAGGCGCAGTAGCCGTCGTCGGCGGGGTCGAGCGTTTCCGGGTCTATCGCCGAGTACAGCCGCACCGCCTCGACCGCGGCGTCATGGGCCAGGTCGCGTCGGTCGAAGAGCCACAGGACGGCGGCGTGCCGGGCGAGCTTTTCGGCGATCGCTCGCGGGCTGGTGAGCTGCAGCCGACGGGCGTGTTCGACTGCGTCTCGCACCGACGGGTCGGCGCGGCGCAGCTCTCGCGCCCGGATCGTGTCCAGCCGGTCAAGGTCGGCGGCCATGGTCCGGGCTGTGGCGAACTCCGGTGCCGCGGCGGCGACGAGGTCCACGATGTGCGGGCTGGGCGCCAACGCGGCCGGCGCGCCGACCGCGTTGGCCTCGGCCACCAGGCGCTCGACCCGCTCCCGAGCCTGCTCGACCGCAGGGGCGAAGCGGTCCGGCTCGGCCTCCGCGAGCATCTCGGACAGTCGCAGCACGGATCGGGCGGCCTCGACGGCGTGGTCCCACTGACCGTCCGCGGCAAGGCTCTCGGCGATTTCGGCGAGCGCCCTTATGCCGTCGGGATTCGGCTCATTCACGAACGACCACCTATTGCCGGGCCCCTCCGGCGGACGGGATGAATCAGACAGAAGGGCTTGCCGGCCGGGTCGGCGTAGACCCGCCAGTTCGGGCCGGCCCCGTCCAGCCGGGTGGCGCCGATCTCGACGGCGGCCCGTTCCGCCGCGTCCACGTCCTCGACGGTCACGTCGAGGTGGATCTGCTGCGGGTATGCCGGATCCGGCCAGCGGGGCGCGGTGTACTGCGCCACCTGCTGGAACATCACCGGCTGCGCGCCGTCCTCGCCGATCATGGCGATCCCGTCCGCCTCGTATGTCACCGGCTTGCCGAGGAGCTCCGCGTAGAAGTGGCTCAGCGCCTTCGCGTCGGGGCAGTCGAGCATGACGCCCATCAGGGTGGTCCGCGGATCGTCCGGGTTGAGGCACAGGTCGAACGGGTGGCCGGCCGGGTCGGCCAGCGTGTGCCACCGCTCGTTGCGGCGCAGCAGGGTGGCGCCGAGCTGCTGGGCGCGTTCCGCCGCCGCGTCGATGTCCGGTGTCCGGAAGTCGAGATGGCCCTGTTGCGGACGGTCCTGACCCGGCCAGCGCGGCGGCACGTGGTCGGTGGCCCGTTGCAGGCCGATCCGCCAGCCGTCACCGGTGTCGAGTGTGATCCACTCGTCGGCGTCCTCGCCGTCGGGGACGCGCCGCCAGCCGGCGAGCTGCTCGTAGAACGTGGCCAGGCGGGCGATGTCCGGGGCGTCCACTGCCACGGCCCGCAGTGAGCCGATCGCCCGCCGGTGCGGTTCGGAGGTCATGCCCCCGATCCTGCCGATCCCGGCGCCGGCCCGCCACCGGAACGGCCGCCGACTCGATCTCGGTCGGGGGCACGCACGGCCGAATGCCCGAGTGGCCAGGGGCCCGTCTGCAAAACGGGACACGCCGGTTCGAATCCGGCTTCGGCCTCCAGCCTGTCATCCGCTGTGGAGAGCATCGGACACCGCTCGTACACCCGTAGTCAATCTTTGGTTCGCGGTGCATTCACGCGGAGCTTTGAGGTTGCGCGGAGCTGATCCTCGGTTTCGTCTGGTTTGCTCGGGTTCGCCATCGACGGACTACGAGATAGGCCATCCACCATGCGCTTTTCGCTCCGCCGTCGTCCCTCTCCCCGGGAGGTCGCCGCCAGCGATGCCCCGGCGGATCCGGACGCACCACCAGGCCACCGCCTGGTTCCCGGTAGCACCGACGAGGCCGGGCATGCCCTGCGCGCGCCGAGCCGGCTGCACGCCTTCAACCGGTACGAGATCAAGTACCTGGTTCCCGCTGTTGACCTACCGGCCCTGCGGGAGGAGTTCGCCAGCCGGCTCGACCTGGACAGCCATGGTAGCGACGGCGGCTACGGCGTCTGGAGCGTCTATTACGACACCACCCAGCTGCGCTTCTACTGGGAGAAGATCGAAGGTCTCAAGTTCCGCCGCAAGCTGCGCATTCGACATTACGGCGACCGGTTCACCATCGACGACGACACCACGGTCTACGTCGAGATCAAGCAGCGCGTCAACAAGGTCACCCAGAAACGGCGCGTCGCGCTGCCGTACCGCCTGGCGCGTGAGCTTTGCGATCGCCGGCAGATGGTCGAGCACGTCCGCGCCGAGCGCGCCTTCCTCGAGGAGGTGCTTGAGCTGGTGTCCGGGCTCGACCTGCGCCCGGTGGCGATCACCGGATATCAGCGGGACGCGTTCGTCGGCCGCGACGCCGACGTCGGCCTGCGGGTCACGATCGATCAGCGGGTACGCGGCCGCGACCGCGACTTCCACCTGGGCGCCGACGCGGAGAACCGGCTGACCGTCCCGGCCAAGTTGGCTGTGCTGGAGATCAAGGCCAACGAGCGGGTGCCGTACTGGCTCACCGATCTCGCGGCCCGCTCGAACATGTCGGTCGTGCGCATGTCGAAGTACTGCCAGAGCGTCGAGGCGTTCGGCCAGGCCCCACGATCCATCTTC
The DNA here is from genome assembly GCF_003947245.1 of Actinoplanes sp. ATCC 53533. Classification (NCBI taxonomy): domain Bacteria; kingdom Bacillati; phylum Actinomycetota; class Actinomycetes; order Micromonosporales; family Micromonosporaceae; genus Actinoplanes; species Actinoplanes sp. ATCC 53533. The sequence goes on from NZ_QHHV01000083.1 coordinate 21,803, forward strand.
CACGTCACCGGCGACGACCCGACCACGGATCTGACCCCGACCCGCACCCGAAGCGAGGCTTGAGAACAACCATGGACTTCTCGTTCCAGGACCTGTCCGGCACCTTCAGCATGGCGGACATCGCGATCGCGTTGTCGTTGTCATTCTTCCTCAGCGCCTGCATCGGCTGGGTATACCGGTTCACCCACCGCAACGTCTCCTACAGCCAGTCCTACGTGCAGACCCTCGTGATCCTCGGCATGCTCATCGCCCTGATCATGCTGGTCGTCGGGTCGAACATCGCCCGGGCGTTCGCGCTCGTCGGTGCGCTGTCGGTGGTCCGGTTCCGCAACGCCATCAAGGAAACCCGCGACGTCGGCTTCATCTTCCTGGTCATGGGCGTGGGTATGGCCATCGGCACCCGCTTCTACACGCTCGGCATCGTCGCCGCCATCGCCATCAGCCTCATCATCGTGGTGATGTACCGGTTCAACTGGTTCGCCCTCAACGTGCAGCGCCAGGTCGTCAAGGTCCAGGTTCCGCCGGACGGCACCTACACCGAGGCGATCCAGGACGTGCTGATCCGTTTCACCACCGAGTTCGAGCTGGTCAGCATGGAGTCGATCCGGGGCGGCGCGCTGACCGAGATCATGTATTCGGTGCGGCTGAAGAAGGGCAGCGAGCCGGGTGAGCTGATCTCGGCGCTCAGCGAACGCACGTCCGGGCAGCGGGTGACGGTGCTGACCGGCTATGACCAGTCGGACCTGTGATGCCTCCGCCACCCACCCCGGCGGGCCGGCGGCTGCTGCATGTGATTCCGGTACGGGTCCGGCACTACTGGAAGGTCCTGGCCGGCTGCGTGGCCCTGGTCGCGGTGCTGACGCTGGTGGTCAGCACCGTACGGGTGCAGCCCTATGTGACCAGCAGCAGCGACGAGACCGGTGACGAGGTCACCCAGAACATCGCCGGCACCGTGGACCTGTTCGACAGCGGTCGCGCGCACAAGTTCGAGCTGACCTTCCACGACACGAACTACCAGCGCATGCTCGACACCTACTACGCCGAGGGGGAGAAGGAATACGTCGAGGCCGACCTGACGATCGACGGCACCCTGATGCGCAGCGTCGGCATCCGGCTCAAGGGCAACTCGACGCTGGGCGGCCTGACCCGTAACGGTGTGGCTCGGCAGGGCGGCATGGGACCCGGCGGCGGGCGGGGTAACCGTCCGGAAGGCGGTGGTCCCGCGGCGGGACAGGCCCCCGGCGCCCTGCCGAACGCCGGGGCCCAGGGCGGCGGCGCCCGGGGCGGCGGGTTCGCCCGCACGACGCTGAAGGCGGAGGAGCCGGAGACGCTGCCCTGGCTCATCCGTTTCGACGAATTCGTCGAAGGCCGGCGCTATCAGGGCCACCGCGAGGTCACCATGCGGGTGGCCGGCATGGGCGGCGGCGCTACGGTCCTGAACGAGGCGCTGTCGCTGAACCTGCTCGACGCGGTCGGTGCGATAGCCCAGCGCTACGCCTACACCAGTTTCACGGTCAACGACCGGCCCACGACTGCCCGGCTCGTCGTGGAACACCCGGACGAGAACTTCGCCGACGAGATCGACGGCTCCGGTGTCCTCTACAAGTCGCTGGCCTCCGGTCAGTTCACCGACCAGGGTGACGATCCGACCGACTACCAGGACGACTTCAAACAGATCACCAAGAAGGGCAGCCAGGACCTGCAGCCGGTGATCGACCTGGTGAAGTGGGTCAACAGCAGCAGCGACGCCGAGTTCGACAAGAGCCTCGGCGACCATGTCGACGTCGCCTCGTTCGCCCGCTACGCCGCCCTGCAGAACCTGCTGCTCAATTTCGACGACATGGCCGGCCCCGGCCGCAACTACTACCTGTGGTACGACCTGGGCACCAAGAAATTCACCGTCATCGGCTGGGACTACAACCTCACCTTCAGCGGCAACGCCGAGCAGGGCCCACACGATGCGACGAGCATGGGTGGCTTCCCCGGCGGTGGCGCCCCGGGCGGCGGCATGCAGTTGCCGGAGGGTATGCAGTTGCCGGAGGGCATGGAGTTGCCCGAGGGTATGCAGTTGCCGGAGGGCATGCAGCCGCCTGGCGGCGGGGAGGCGGATGCCGATCAGAACGGTGCCGACACACCGCGACGAGGCTTCGGCGGCCACAAGCTCAAGGAGCGATTCCTCGCCAGTGCCGCGTACAAGAAGGTCTACGAGGACGCATATCGCGAGCTCTATGAGCAGATCTTCGGCAGCGGCAAGGCCCTGACGACCCTGGACGGCATCACCAAGGTGCTGGCCACCGTCGACGGGTCCAACGCCGAGACCGTGTCGAAGGACGCGGCGACCCTCAAGACCGTCATCCAGCAGCGCACGACCAGCCTCGCCAAGAACGAAGTCATCACAGCGAAATAGGATCGCGGGCCGGCGGCCGGTAGCCGCCGGCCCGCCTGCTGCCTGCCGTCAGTGGACGAGGGCCGGTGCGGCGTCGGGGTCCTGCTCGGGAACGCCGGCGGGGATGAGCAGGCCGCAGACGACGGCGCCGACGGCGAAGAAGGCGGCGGACCACCAGAACGCGGTGTGGTAGCTCTGCAGCATGGATTGCGCGATCACGTCGGGGGTGGGCTGCCGGGTGGCCAGATAGTCCGCCGCCGCGCTGGCGGCGAGGGTGTTGAGCAGCGCCGTGCCGATGGAGCCGCCGATCTGCTGGCTGGTGTTGACGGTGGCCGAGGCGACGCCGGCGTCGGCCGGTTGGATGCCGAGGGTGCCGACGCTCATCGCGGTGGCCATGATCAGGCCGAAGCCGACGCCCAGGACGAGCAGCGGGGGCATGACGTGCGCGGCGTAGGTGCTGTCCAGGTCGAGCCAGGTCAGCCAGGCCATCCCCGCCGCGGAGACGGCCATGCCGGTGGCGACCAGCGGTTTGGGGCCGATCCGGGGGATCAGCATGCTGGAGGACAGCGTCGCGGAGATCATCAGGGCGCCGACCATCGGCAGGAACGCGAGCCCGGTCTTGACGGGGGAGTAGTGCAGGGTGGCCTGGGCGTAGTAGGTGAGGAACAGGAAGACACCGAACATGCCCGCGCCGGAGACGAACAGGGCCAGGTAGGAGCCGCCGCGGTTGCGGTCGAGCACCACCCGCAACGGCAGCAGCGGGTGCGCGACGCGGGTCTGCAGCCAGCCGAACAGGGTCAGCAGCACCACGCCGGCGGCCAGCAACGCCCAGCTCATCGGGTCGCTCCAGGCGTACGTTTCGGCGTTGGAGAAGCCGTAGACCAGGGCGAAGAGGCCCGCGGACGCGGTGAGGATGCCGGGCCAGTCGAGCTTGGGGCGGGTGGTGATGGTGTCGTGGTGCAGGAACAAGGCGGCGCCGGCGGCGGCGAGCACGACGAAGCCGACGTTGACGTAGAGGCACCAGCGCCAGGACAGATACTCGGTCAGCACGCCGCCGAGCAGCAGGCCGATGGCGCCACCCGCGCCGGCGATGGCGCCGAACACCCCGAAGGCTTTGCCGCGTTCGTCGGGGCGGGTGAAGGTGGTGGTCAGCAGCGACAGCGCGGCGGGGGAGAGCAGCGCACCGAACACGCCCTGCAGGGCGCGCGCGACGACCAGGACCTCGAAGCTGCCGGCGAGGCCGCCGAGCGCGCTGGCGGCGGCGAAGCCGATCAGGCCGATCAGGAAGACTCGTTTGCGGCCGAAGACGTCGGCGATCCGGCCGCCGAGCAGCAGCAGGCTGCCGAAGGCGAGGGCGTAGGCGGTGACGATCCACTGCCGGTCGCCGTCGGAGAACGCGAGGTCCTGCTGGGCCGTGGGTAGCGCGATGTTCACGATGGTGGCGTCCAGCACGACCATGAGCTGGGCCAGCCCGAGGACGCCGAGGATCAGCCAGCGCCGCGCGTGGTGTGGGTCGTCGGGTGGCTGCGCGGTGGGCGTCATGTCGGGCCGTCCCTTCTCGCGAAACGGAGGACTGTCCTCCGATTCTTGGGAGAGGCTAGCACTAACTGGAGGTGTCTCCTCAAGTTATTGCTAGGCTGGTCACATGGCCTCAACCAACGCCCGTCCGTTGCGGCGAGACGCGGAACGCAACCGGCAGCGGATCCTCCAGGCGGCGCAGGAGGTGTTCGCCGAGCGCGGGCTCGACGTGTCGCTCGACGACATCGCCGCACACGCCGGTCTCGGGGTGGGCACCGTGTACCGGCGGTTCGCCAGCAAGGAAGACCTGGTCGAGTCCCTGTTCACCGAGCGGCTCCGGGGCGTGGTCACCGCAGCCCAGCAGGCCCTGACCGACCCGGACGCCTGGCGCGGCCTGATCGGCTTCCTGGACAACGCCACCGCCCAGCAGGCGGTCGACCGGGGGCTGCGCGAGGTGATCCTCGGCAGCCGATTCGGTCAGGATCATGTCGCCTCGTTCCGCGATGCCCTTCAGCCGATCATCACCGAACTCGTCGCGCGCGCCCAGGCGCAGGGCCGGCTCCGCGCCGACGTCGCCGAGACCGACATCCCGCTGATCGCGATCATGCTGGGTGGGGTCGTCGACTACACCAGGCATGTCGAACCCGACATCTGGCGCCGCTGCCTGTCCCTCGTCATCGACGGGCTACGCGCGGGTGGCTCGACACCGCTGCGCCCCGACCCGCTCACCCCCGACCAGGTCGACCAGGCGATGCGGTCCTGGCACCCGTCACATCGTTGACGCCAGGGGCGCGCTGAGTGGGGCGCAGCGCGCTGCTCAGCGGAGCCCGCGTTCGCGTTCCGCCAGCATGTCCCGCAGGGCGCCGATCTCGGCGCGCTGCGAGGCCCGCATCGCCTCGGCCAGCCGGCGCACCTCCGGCGGCGTCCCGGTGACCCCGGCGCGCAGGAGGCCGTCGGTCATGTGCACGCCGCCGAGGTGGTGCGTGATCAGCAGCCGCAGGTACGCAACATCCACCTCGCCCGGTGCGGCCCGCGCCAGCCCGGCGATCTGTTCCCTGGTGGCCATGCCGGGCATCGGCGTGCCAGTGCCCGGCATGCCCATCCACGCCATCGATTCCCCGCCGGCGGACAGGCCGGATCCCCATGAGGCCAGCCAGCCGAGCAGCATTCCGCGCTGCGTCGCCTGGGTGCCGATCACGTCGTAGGCGAGCAGCCGCACCTTGTCGTCGGTGCTCCGGTCGCGGAGCACCAGCGAGAGCTCCACGGCCTGCTGGTGATGGACCGCCATGTCCCGGCAGAACCCGACCGCCGCCGAGTCTTCCTCGGGTGGGCCCGCCGGCCGGGCACCGAGCATCAGGCCCGTCGTCAGCAGCATCAGCGCGACCGCCAGCAGCCGGAGCCGGTTCACGGTTGTGCGCGACCGCCGGTGACCGGCGCGCCCGGCTCGGGGGCCTGCGGGCCCTGGGTGTACGCGGTGAGGAACTCGTCGATCCGCGGGTCGGCGGCCGAGTCGACGGTGAGCTGGTGGCCCCAGGCCGTCAGCGTGATCAGGCCCGGCTGGTCCGGCAGCGGACTCATCAGCCGGTACGGGATGCCCGCGACCTTCGCCCGCAGCGTGTCCACGCCGGACGGTGGCAGGTCGCCGCGGTAGGTGACCCAGACCGCACCGTGCTCCAGCGAGTGCACCGCATGTTCTGCCCGGAGCGGCTCCGGGTAGACGTCGCCGTTCGCGTTCTGCCAGGCACCGTCGTGTGGTCCACCCACCGGTGGCACCGGTGACGCCGGGTAGCTCACCGGACCGGAGACGTGTTCCCGTGCCAGATCCCGGTAGACGACTTCGCCGGCGACGTTGGCCCGGTCCGGGTCGACGCCGCCGGTGCCGTCGTCGTCACGCGACCACGCGCGCACCGCGAGAACGACGACGACGGCCACCAGAACCGCGGCGACCGCGGCCGACAGCGCGCCGGTGAGACGCCGCCGGCGCCGGGACTGCCGCGCCTCTTGCGCGCGGCGCGCGGCCAGCCGGTCGGCACGCTGCGTCTGTTGCACCATGCTGCCTCCTCACGGCACGTTGCCGTGACGTTAGGCGCGCCGGGCTCCCGGGCGCATGGGAGCGGCGTCCCGGTCCTGTCCCAGCCCGGCGTCCCGGGCCAGCACGATCGCCTCCGCCCGGTCCTTCACCTGCAGCTTGGCGAAGACGTGCGAGATGTGGTTGCGCACCGTCTTCTCGGAGAGCGTCAGTCCGCGGGCGATCCGCCGGTTGTTGTGCCCGGCCGCCACCAGGTGCAGGACCTCTCGTTCGCGGTCGGTGAGCACCTGGAAGACGACCCGGCCGGGCACCTCGTGCACGGCTGAGAAGTACGCCCGCAGGCGCCCGGCGACGGTCGGGCTGAACACCGCGCCACCGCGCGCCACCGTGTGCAGGGCCAGCAGCAATTCGTCGCGGGGAGCCCCCTTGACCATGTATCCGAGCGCACCGGCCCGGACCGCCGCGACGACCGACTCGTCGTCCTCGGACATCGACATCATCAGCACCCGCGGCGGGGTCAGGCCCGTGTCGGTGATGCTCCGGGTGGCCTCCAGGCCGGAGATGCCGGGCAGTTGCAGATCCATCAGCACGACATCCACCCCCGGCTCCGCTTCGGACAGCGCCCGGATCGCCTCCTCGCCGGTGGTGGCCTCGCCGACCACCGCCAGATTCTCGGCGCCGGAGAGCGCCGCGCGGACACCCTCCCGGAACAGCGGATGATCGTCGACGACGAAGACCCGGACGGTCATGCCAGGAACCGCGGCAGCAGGGTGCGGACCAGCGTGCCGTCGGCCGTGCCCGGGCGGGTCAGGAGGGTGCACCGGCCGCCGATCTCCTCGGTGCGCTGGGTGATCGAGGCGAGGCCGGTGCCGTCGCCCCGGCCGGTGAGCCGCAACCCGACGCCGTCGTCGCTCACTTCCAGCAGCAGGTGATCGCCCTCGACGGCCATCCGTACGGTGATCTGCCGGGCGCCGGAATGCCGAAGCGTGTTCGTGAGGCATTCGCTGACGATGCGGTACGCGGCGATCTCGGTCTCCGGTGACATCGCCGGAGAACCCGCCGGCAGGTCGACGGTGATCGACGCGCCGCCCGCGTCGACCCGCTTGACCAGCCGGCGGATGCCGTCGGTCAGCCCGACCGACTCCAGGTCCAGTGGCCTGAGATCGTCGATGATGCGGCGCACCTCGTCGGTCATCCGGGCGGCCTCGGTGGCCGCGTCGATGATCAGGACGCGGGCGTCCGGTTCGTCCGCGAGCCCGGCGGCGGCCGTGTCGAGCCGCAGCCGCAACCCGGCGAGCGCCGGGCCGATGCCGTCGTGCAGGTCGCGTTGCAGGCGGTGCCGTTCGCCCTCGCGAGCGGCGAGCGTCCAGCGCCAGGGCAGGCAGTCGCAGTCGCTGGTGGTCAGGACCCGGTGGAGGTGTGTCGCCGTCAGCCAGAGCAACCAGGCGAGCACCGGCAGCGACAGCGCCGCCAGTGGAACGACCGACGGAGCACCCACCACCCCGGCGGTGAGCAGTGCCGTCCCGAGTGTGAACGTGCCGAGCGTGAGCCCGGTGACGCCGGGCACCAGTGCGGCCAGCATCGATCGATCTCGAACTGTTGACGCTGGCGGATCCCCTGTGGCCTGCGGTTGTTTGTGGTTCCTGTCGTGGCTTGTCCCCCGTGACAACTCCATTGCAGAAAGATACCTCGTCGTACCTTCGTAAAGATTCTGTGATCGTCGTCGCACGTTGCCCGGAGCCCGCGAATCGGCGTCCAGCGCGCGGAAACACCACTCTGTCCAATTTCGGCGTTTCTCACGGTCCGAGAGAAGCTGTCCCGATTCGGGCGGGACAAGACGGGGACCGTGCTCTCACGCCACCGGGACATCGGGCTTCCTAACGTCGGGAGGACAGCGAGGGCGGGCTGACCGAGGCCGCCCTCCATCGCACCCACCTGAAAGGGATGGTGAACGCATGCCCGACAAGCCGGTCTACGTGCCGCCGACGCTGATCGAGGTCGGCGACTTCGCCGAGCTCACCCTCGGCCTCGACACCGACAAGCCCTGCGAGGACTGGTTCTGGGGCGAGCCGCTCTGGTGCTAGTCACGGCGATGGGTGCAGCCGGCAGCTGACTGCCGGCGCGCTCCCCGGGGCCGGCGGTGAAGGACATGTTCGCCGCCGGCCCTGCCCTCGCGGCCGGGTACCGAGTCGACCTCCCCGAGAAGGAGACATGAACTTTCTGATCCTCCCGGACTCGCCGGACGCGGCCGACGTGGCGGAACGGGCCGTCGCATCCGGCACCCGCGTGATCCCGCACGCCTCCGGGCGACCGTGGCTCGTCGGCGACTGGCAGGACGACGCGTGCGCGCTCGTCGTCGCCGGTGCCCACCGGCTGGCCGTCTTCGGCCGGACCCGGTTCGACCGGGGGGCCGCGGAGCGACGGTTGGCCCGGGCCCGGACCGGCACGGATCTGGACGCGCTGGCCCGCGGTCTGCCGGGCGCCGTGCACCTGACCGCCTCGCTCGACGGGCTGACCCGGACGCAGGGCACGCTCTCCACGGCCCGTCAGGTGTTCCACGCGCAACTCGGCGGCGTCACCGTGGCCGCGAGCGGCGCGCGGCAGCTGATCCGGCTGATCGGCGCGACACCCGACGACGACGCGCTGGCCCTGCGCCTGGTGAGCCCGATCGCGCCGTGGCCGCTGTTGCTCCGTCCGATCTGGAGCGGGGTGCGGTCGCTCGCCGTCGGCCACTGGCTTCAGGTGGATCGTGCCGGACGGCACCGCGAGGTCGCCTGGTGGCGCCCGCCGCCACCGGAACAACCGCTGGCCCTGGCCGCGACCGCCATCCGCGACGCCCTCACCGAGAGCCTCGCCGCGCGGACCGCCACCCGCCGCGCGGTCAGCGCCGACCTCTCCGGCGGGCTGGACTCGACCAGCCTGTGCTTCCTGGCCGCCCGGGCCGGTGCCGACCTGGTCACCCAGCACTGGGTGCCGATCGACCGGGCCAACGACGACACCTCCTGGGCCCGCCGCGCCGCCGAGGCGCTGCCGGGCGCGCGGCACCGGTTCGTCGAACCCGCCGACGCGCCGACCTGGTTCACCACCGGCGCGGACGGTGCCGCGGAGCAGGACACCGAGGGTCCGCTCAACTGGACCCGCAACCGCGCGCACCACGAACACCAGACCCGCTTGCTGGCCACCGAGGGCGTCGACCTGCACCTGATCGGCGTCGGCGGCGACGAGCTGTTCGGGCTCCAGTCCACCTACTTCTGGTCGCTGTTCCGCCGCCACCCGCTCCGCGGCCTGCCCACGATCCGCCGGGCCCAGCTCGTCAACCGCTGGAGCCTCGGTTCCACGGCCCGTGCTCTGCTGGACCGCAGCACCTATGCGCACTCGCTGGCGGTCATGGCGGACGGGCTGACCCACGACGGGCCACCCCCGCGCCGGGCGGCGCCGCAGCGCTGGGGCAACGACATCCGGCTGCCACCGTGGGCCAGCGCGGCGGCGGTCGACGCGGTCTGCCGGCAACTGCGGGTCGCGGCCGGCGAAGGCACGCCGTCGCTCGACCCCGACCCGCTCCAGCATCAGACCCTGCAGAGCGTCATCCGCAGCGGAGTGGCATTGCGGCAGCTCAACTCGGCTCTCGACGGCCACGGCGTCGGTTGGGAGGCACCGCTGCTCGACGACCGGGTGCTGGAGGCCGCGCTCGCCGTCCGGGTCGAGGACCGGATGAGCCGCGGCCGGTACAAGCCGGTGCTCACCGCCGCGCTGCGCGGCATCGTGCCCGATCCGATCCTCGCGCGCCGGAGCAAGGGCGAGTTCAGCGCCGAGATGTACGCGGGGGTGCAGCGCAACCTGAGCGCGCTGCTCGACGTCGTCGACGACCTGCGGCTGGCCAGGATCGGGCTGGTCGACCCGCGGGCGTTGCGGGCTGAGCTGCTCCGGCCGCAGCCGGACCCCCGCCGGCTGCGCTTCCTGGAGGCCACGCTCGCCTACGAGACCTGGCTCCGGTCGGCCGAGACCACCGGACCGCACCCGCTGACGGCAGGAGACCGCTCATGACGATCGCTCTCGCACCGGACCTCACCGCGACCGACACCGAGGACGGCATGGTGCTGCTCGACGAACGGACGGGTCGATACTGGATGCTCAACCCCACCGGTGCCCGCACGCTGCGGCTGGCGCTCGCCGGACGGTCTGCCGAGGAGACGGCCGCCGAACTGACCGCCGAGACGCCGCAGGACGCGCCCCGGGCGCTCGACGACGTGCGCGCGCTCATCGGCTCGCTGGTCCGCGCCCGCCTGGTGGTGGCGTCATGACGATGCCGGTGATGGCCGAGCAGGGCGTCCGGCTGCGGTGGCGCCGGTCGCTGGCCGCACGTTGCGCGACGGGCGTCGCGCGCCCGCTGGTCCTGCTCAAACCGAAACGGCTGCGGGCGTTGCTGCTCCTATGGTCGAGGGGTGCCGCGCCCGCGACCGCCGCGCAGGCACTCGCGGCCCGGGAGGCCGTTGTCACGGTCAGTGCCCGCTGCGCCGGGCAGGGCTGCCTCCAGCGGTCGGTGGCGACGGCGCTGCTCTGCCGGCTCGGCGGGCGCTGGCCCGACTGGTGCACCGGCGTACGGTTGCAGCCCTTCCGGGCACACGCGTGGGTGGAGGCGGAAGGCGCCGCCGTCGGCGAGTCCGGTGACATGTCGCTCTACCACACCATGCTGTCGGTGCGGGTGCCCCGAGCGAGCACCGAAGGCCGGTCATGAACGCGGTCGTCGCCGAGGGCCTCCGCAAGGTCTACGGCACCGTCGAGGCGGTGGTGGATCTCGACCTGACGGTGCCGGCCGGGGAGACCTTCGGCTTCCTCGGGCCGAACGGCGCGGGCAAGAGCACCACCATCGGCATGCTCTGCACGCTGCTGCGCCCGACGGCCGGGCGGGCCGTGGTCGCCGGGTACGACGTCGGCCGGCACCCGGACGAGGTCCGGCGCCGGATCGGCCTGATCTTCCAGGAGTCCACACTGGAGAAGGAGCTGACCGCGGAGGAGAACCTGCGCTTCTACGCGGACCTCTTCGGGGTGCCCCGCCGCCGCTCCCGCGCCGCGATCCCGGAACTGCTCGACCTCGTCGGGCTCGCCGACCGGCGCAACGCGCCGGTCCGGATGTTCTCCGGCGGCATGCGGCGGCGGCTGGAACTGGCCCGGGGGCTCCTGCACGCGCCCCGGGTGCTCTTCCTCGACGAACCCACCACGGGCCTCGACCCGCAGACCCGCGTCGCCATCTGGGAACACCTGCGGCGGTTGCGGCAGGAACAGGACGTCACCATCTTCCTGACCACTCATCACCTGGAGGAGGCGGAGCACTGCGACCGGATCGCGATCATCGATCACGGCGAGCTGGTCGTGGAGGGTGCGCCGCCGGACCTCAAGGCCGTCGTCGCCGACGACCTGGTCGCGCTGCGGACCAGCGACGACGAGGAGGCGGCCCGCGCCGTCCGGTCCCGCTTCGGGCTGGTGGCGACTGCCGGGCCGGACGGCGTACGGGTCCGGGTGCCGGACGGCGCCGCTTTCGTGCCGAGGCTCTGCGCCGAGATCAGCGTGCCGGTGCACTCGGTGACCGTCACGCCGCCGACGCTCGACGACGTCTTCCTGCACTACACCGGCCGCACCATCCGGGACGCGGGCGGGCGCCCGACGATGGCCACCATCGCGAGGAGTGGGCGCGCGTGACGAGGACCGACCTGGCCACGCCGGCCACGGAGACGCCGGATGGCACCGGCCGCACCGACCGGGAACCCGGCGGGCTGGCCCGGGACCTCCGGACGCTGCGCCTGCTCTGGCAGCGCGAGATGATCAGGTTCGGCCGCAATCGGCTGCGCCTCGCCATGGGCCTGGTGACACCGCTGATGTTCCTGTTGATCCTCGGCACCGGGCTCTCCTCGGCGCTCGGCGCCGGACAGGACTCACTGCGCGACTACACCACGTACCTGTTTCCCGGTGTGCTCATGATGGCCGTGCAGGCGCCGTCGCTGGCGGTCGGCGTCGCGATCGTGTGGGACCGGCAGGCCGGGGTGCTCCGGCAGATGCTGGTCGCCCCGGTGCGCCGCAGCGTGCTGCTGGCCGGCATCTGTCTGGGCGGCGCCAGCACCGGCATGGCCTACGGTGGCCTGGTGCTCCTGGTGGCCGGTGCCGCCGACGTGCCGTACCACCCCCGCCTGCTGCTCGTGCTGCTGGAGCTGGGGCTGATCGCGTTCGCGTTCACCTCGGTGGGCGTCCTGGCGGCGGTCTGCATCCGCCGCATCGAGTCCTTTCAGGTCGTGGTCAGTCTCCTCATGATGCCGTTGCTGTTTCTGTCCGGCGCGATGTTCCCGGCCCGCGGCCTGCCCGGCTGGCTCGGCGGCGCGGTGCTGGCCAACCCGCTGACGTACGGGGTGGACGCGCTGCGCCGGACCATGCCGGGCGACGGCGCTGACCTCGGCGGGCGGGTGCTCAGCCCGGAGCTGTGGGGCTGGACGCCGCCGGTGCTGCTCGAGATCTCGATGATCGGGCTGGTGGCTCTCCTGCTGTTGGGCGTCGCCACCCACCGCTTCTCCCGGGTGGAGTGAGATGGCCGCCGGGAGGAGCGAGCCGACGGAGTTCGAGTTCCAGCTGCTCGGCCCCGTCACCGTTGTCGCGGCCGGGCGCGAGCGTGCGCTTTCCGGCACCAAGCAGCGCACGCTGCTGGCGGCGCTGCTGCTGGCCCGGGGCGCTCTGGTGCTGGACTCTCAGCTGATCGGCGTGCTGTGGGGCGACCAGGCCCCGGCGACGGTCGGAGCCCAGCTCTACACGCATGCCTCGCGGATCCGCGGCCGCCTCGGCGCGGGCCTCGGCCTGGTCCGGCAGTCGACCGGCTACCGGCTGCGTCCCGTCGAGCACCGGTGCGACGCCGTGGAGTTCGCGCGGCTGGCCGCGGAGGGTCACGACGCGCTGCGGGCCGGCCGGTACGCCGCCGCGGCGACCCGGCTCCGGGACGCGCTCGGCTGGTGGCGGGGCCCGGCGCTGGCCGACGTCACCGACCTGCTGCGGGATGCCGAGGTGGCGGCGCTCGATGAGGCGCGGATGGCGGCGCTGGAGGGCCGGATCGAGGCCGAGCTGGCGCTCGGCGAGCACCTCCGGCTGGTGCCGGAGCTGTCCGGGCTGGTGCGCCGCGAGCCGCTGCGGGAACGCCTCCGGGTGCTGTTGATGACGGCGTTCTACCGGTCCGGCCGCCGCGCGGCCGCCCTGGAGTGTTTCGCCGAGGGCCGGCGCACCCTCGGCGAGGAACTCGGCGTGGACCCGGGCGAGGCCCTGCTCGCCGCCCAACGGGCCGTCCTCCGCGGCGACCAGCTGCGCCCCGGCGCCCGGCTGGCAGGCGCCGGGGTCGGCCCGTGAACCGCCGCGGTCAGCTCATCCCCGCCGGGTAGGGGAAGGAGAGGAAGTCCGTGTCGAGCTGCGAGCTGCTCTTCGGCAGCCACAACCGGGTCAGCCGCCGTACCGTCGGCCGGGGCAGCGGCGGGCTCACCACCCGGGTGTCCGGCTTGGCCACCGTCTGCACCGCCCAGGCCAGCGCGTTCAGCGAGGCGATCTCCCGCCAGCGCTGAGCGTCGATGCCGAGCAGCATCATGGCGCGGATGAACGCATGCCAGGTGTGGTATCCCACCGGCGGCTTACCGTTCATCGTGTGCACCTCCTGTTGCATCGGTGCCAGCCGCGGGTCGAAGAGCACGCCCTCGCCGAACGTGGTGAACGCGGTGACCAGGCGCGGATCGCGCCGGCGGTAGAGCTCGTCGAAGGCGATCAGCTGGGCCCGGGAGATCACCTCCAGCTGCGGCTTGATCGGCGTCACGAACTCGGCGAACGCCGCCGGGTACGTGCCGGCCGAGCTCGTGTCCCGCCAGGCGAAGTAGATGTCCCGCTCGAACCGGTCGAACAGGGACCGCAGCACGGCGTACGCCTCGGCCAGCTCCGCGCTGATCGCGTACGCCGTGCACTGGTCGAACCGGTACCAGAACTCGTTGGCCAGCCGGTCGCCGAGCATGCCCGGGACCTCCGGCAACGGGTCGGCGGGCGGCGCGGCGGCGACCGCCGAAGCCGTCCCGGTGCCGAGCACCGCCGTCGTGCCCGCGACCGCGGCCAGCCCCAGCGATGCGCGCAGCAGCCCGCGCCGGTCAACTCCTGATGGACGCATCGGTTCCCCGTTCCGGTGAGCGGCGCCGCCCGGCGAACCGGCGGCACCTCGTCGTTGTCGGACCGGCCGACCGGCCGGCCCCGCGCACCGCAGGCTATGGCGACCGTCTATACGGCGCATATATCCGCCGCGCCGGTGCCCCGGCCGGCGGTCAGGCGTCCCGGCGTCCGATCAGGAAGGTGGCGATGCCGATCGCGACCAGCGCGTACGCGGCCAGCACGGCCGCCGCGGCGCCGGGGGCCAGGACCGGGTCGGGCACGTCACCACCGAGCTGGAACGCGAGGTTCTTCAGGGACATCGCGTCGACCTTCGGCCCGGCCGGCTCGGGGATGTTGCCGGCGGCGATCGGGAACACGTACACGAGCACGACGATGCCGGCGATCGCGGCGACCGCGGATCGGAAGATCGCCGCGAGCCCGAGCCCCACCAGCGCCACCACGACGGCGGTGAGCCCCATCGCGAACAGCGTCGGCACCCGGTCGCCGACGGCGGTCGTGTATTCCGGGATGGGCCGGTCACCGACGACCACCCGGCTGAGGAAGAACGTGCCGAAGATGACCACCTGGGCGACGACGAAGACGACGGCGGCCACGATCGCGGTCTTGGCCAGGAACACCGCCCGGCGGGACGGCATCGCGATGAAGCTCGTCCGGATCATGCCGGAGGTGTACTCCGCGCTGATCGCCAGCACGCCGAACACGCCCAGGCAGAGGTGCGCCACCAGCATGGTGACCTCCTCCATCGGCGTGCCGGTGAAGGTGGCCTGCTCGGCGGCGGCCTGGCCGTCATAGGCCGAGACCATCCCGAGGGTGAGCAGCGTGCTCAGCGCCACGCTGGCCAGCGCCAGACCGAGGCAGAACGCGGTGGTGGAGATCGTCCGGATCTTGATCCATTCGGCGGCGAGCGCGTCGGTCATCGGTTCACCGTTCCGGTCTCGGAGGCACCGAACTGGACGGTGCCGGCGGTCAGCGACAGGTACGCGTCCTCGAGCGAGGCGCTGCGCGACGCGGATTCGTAGATGCCGATGCCGTTGGCGGCGGACAGGTCGCCGATCTGCCGCTGGCCGAGCCCTCGTACGGTCAGGGCGCCGTCGGCCGCGGCGGTGACCTCCCCGCCGGCCTTCCGCAACACGTCGGCGAGCTCTTCCGGCCGCGCCGAGCGGACCAGCACGCCCTCCGCGAACCGGTCGGCGAGCTCCCGCACCGACGTGTCGGCGATCAGCCGGCCGCGTCCGATGATCAGCAGCCGGTCGGCGGTCAGCTCCATCTCGCTCATCAGGTGGCTGGAGAGCAGCACCGTGCCGCCCTCGGCGGCGAACGACCGCAGCAGCTCGCGGATCCAGCGCACGCCGTCCGGGTCGAGCCCGTTGACCGGCTCGTCCAGCACCAGCACTTCGGGCTCACCGAGCAGCGCCGCGGCGATGCCAAGCCGCTGCCGCATGCCCAGCGAGAAGGTGCCGACCGCCTTGCGCGCGACGCCCGCCAGGCCCACCCGCTCCAGCACCCGGGTCACCCGGGCGGGCTCGATCCGGTTGCTCCTGGCCAGCCAGCGAAGGTGGTTCAGCGCGCTGCGGCTGCCCTGGACCGCGTTCGCGTCCAGCAGCGCGCCCAGGCGCCGCATCGGGTGACGCAGGTCGGCGTACCGGCGGCCGTCGACCGTGGCCTCGCCGCCGGTGGCCGAGTCCAGGCCCAGCAGCAGCCGCATGGTGGTCGACTTGCCGGCTCCGTTCGGGCCGAGAAAGCCGGTGACGGCGCCCGGTCTCACCGTGAACGAGAGCCGGTCGACGGCCAGCGTGTCGCCGTACCGTTTGGTCAGTTCGCGCACCTCAATCATGGCGTCAACGCTTCCGGAGCGGGCCCCGGCGGCGCATCTCTCCGGCGTCGCGACTTTCGGCTCTGTCCCTGGGCGGACGGGCCGGTCCCCTGATCGTGCGGGGTATGCCCGTGGACATACCGACCCCGGGCAGTCGCCGGGTGGCTCGCACAGCGATACCGTCTGCTGGTGGACGATGACCCGACGTCGGCGCGCACGAGGCTGCTCGCCGGCCGGTTGCGCGGGCGCGACCTGATCGCGGTGGACGCGCTGGCCGCGGTCGCGTACACGGCCGTGCTGGTGATCATCACGCTCGACGCCCCGGCCGGCACGGGTGTGCCGCTGCCGGGCCGGATCCTCCTGCTCGCTGTCGTCGGCCTGCCGCTCGCGGTGCGGCGGGTCTGGCCGGTGCCGGTCTTCGCGGTCGTGCTCGCCGCCTCGATCGCGGCCGCGGTGACCGGCGTCGCGGGCGACCTGTTCGTCGCCGCGGCCTTCGCGCTCTATCCGGTGGCGGTCACCCAGCCGGCGCGCCGCTGGGTGCCCACCCGGGCGATCGGCCTGCTGACCTGCCTCGCGGTGCTGGCCGGTTCGGTGGCCGGGCTGCCCGCCTGGGCCCGGGACGCGGCCGGTGGCGTGCTGCTGAGCGGCGTGCTGCTCGGTGGCGCGTGGACGCTGGGCCGGGCCGCCCGCGAGCGGCGCGCGTACGCGGAACGCTCCGCCGCCCAGCTGGCCGAGCGCGCGGTCGCCGGCGAACGGCTGCGGATCGCCCGGGAGCTGCACGACATCGTCGCGCACAGCATGGGTGTGATCGCGGTCAAGGCCGGCGTCGCCCACCACGTGATGGACAAGCATCCGGAGGTCGCCCGGGAGGCGCTCGGCGCGATCGAGACGACGAGCCGGTCGGCGCTCACCGAGCTGCGCCAGATGCTCGGCGTGCTGCGCGCGGAGTCCGCCGACGACGCGGCCGACGCGTACGCCCCGCAGCCCGGCCTGGCCGGCCTGCCGGTGCTCGCCGAGCGGGCCGCGGCGACGGGTGTCCGGGTCGACCTGCGAGTGGCGGACCTCGGTTCGGTGCCCGAGGGCGTCGAGCTCTCCGTCTTCCGGATCGTGCAGGAGGCTTTGACCAACGTGGTCAAACACGCGGCACCGGCCGCCTGCGAGGTCCGCGTCGGCCGGGACGGCGCCACGATCACGGTCGAGGTCACCGACGACGGTCCCGGCCGGCGCCAGCTGCCCGACGACGGCGGGCCCGGGCACGGGCTGGTCGGCATGCGCGAGCGGGTGACGCTCTACGGCGGCACCTTCGCGGCCGGCCCGCGCCCCGGCGGAGGCTTCCGGGTCTCGGCCAGCCTGCCCTTCCGGGCCGCGGCGGTCCCCGCATGACCGAGGCCGTCCGGGTGCTGGTCGTGGACGATCAGGCGCTGCTGCGCGGCAGCTTCCGGGTGCTGGTCGACACGGCGCCCGGGCTGACCGTCGTCGGCGAGGCGGCGACCGGGCGCGAGGCGGTCGAGCTGACCCGCCGGGAGCGCCCGGACGTGGTGTTGATGGACATCCGCATGCCGGAGCTGGACGGCGTCGAGGCGACCCGGCAGATCTGCGCCGAGCCGGAGACCGCGCACGTGCGGGTGCTCATCCTGACGATGTTCGACCTCGACGCGTACGTCTACGCCGCGCTGCGCGCCGGTGCCAGTGGTTTCCTGCTCAAGGACACACCGCCCGCCGATCTGCTGGCGGCGATCCGGGTGATCGCGGCCGGCGACGGGCTGCTCGCGCCCGGGGTGACCCGCCGCCTGATCGCGGAGTTCGCCCGGCGTCCGGCGCCGAACCGGCCGATCACCGCGGACCTGGCCGGCGTCACCGAGCGGGAGCGCGAGGTGCTGGTGCTGATCGCCCGGGGCCTGTCCAACAGCGAGATCGCCGTGCACCTGCATCTGGGTGTCGGCACCGTGAAGACCCATGTGTCGCGGCTGCTGGCCAAGCTGGCGGCCCGCGACCGTGCGCAGCTCGTCGTCGCCGCGTACGAGAGCGGCCTGGTCACGGCGTCGCAGCCACGCTGAACGGTGCTTGTCGTCAGGCGACGGCGGACAACGCGCGCCCGGCCAGACCGAGCCCGACGATGACGATGAGGGCCGCCGTGGCCGACGGTGCCGCCGCCTGCCACCGGGCGATGAAACGCGAGCGGCCCTCGAGCCGGTCGCGGAGCCGGATGAGGAGCAGGCCCGCGGCGGTCAGCGTCGCCGCCATGCCCAGGCCGTAGGCGATCACCAGCAGCACACCGAACATCGTACGGCCGAGCGCCATCGCGCCCAGCAGGACGATCAGGGCCGACGGGCTCGGCACGAGCCCTCCGGCGATCCCCATCCCGGCGATTCCCCACTTCCCCGGACCATGGCTGTGTGCGTGCCCATGCCCATGCCCGTGCCCGTGGTGGTGGTGCCCATGGTCGTGGTCGTGGGTGTGGGTGTGGGTGTGCTGGGAAGCTTGCTCGGGATCCGGGCTCGGCTGGGGCGCCGCCGAGGCGGCGGCCGACCGGCGGCGAATGGCCGAGACGAGTGTTCCGACGCCGATCGACGCGACCAGGACGCCGCTCGCCACGCCCAGCCAGCCGAGCACCGCCTCCCCGGCGACGCCGGCGACCGTCGTCAGCAGCAGTCCCAGGATCAGGACGCCACCGGTGTGCGTGAGGGTCACGGTCGCGCCCACCGCCAGCGCGTCCCGGGGACGTCCCTGCCGGCCGGCCAGGTAGGCGGCCATCACCGTCTTGCCGTGACCGGGCAGGGCCGCGTGCGCCGTGCCGAGCACCAGCGCCAGCAGCACGGCCAGCAGCCCCACGAGCGGGGTGAGCCGCTGCCCGCCGACCAGGTCACCGAGCCACCGTTCGGCCCCGGCCAGCGGCCCGGTCAAGCCCAGCGGCCGGATCCCTGACTCCGCCGGGCCGCCGGCAGACGACGAAGCGGCCGGCGAGGCAGCGGAAGCGGGGGAGGCGGCCGAACCGGGTACGACGGTGAAGGTCGCCGAGCGGACGTCCGGCGGCGACGTGAGCAGGTCGTCCGGGTAGCGGCGCAGCTCGTCGCTCGGGCTCGCGGCCGGCAGCGAGGACCCGTCCAGCCGGACGCCGGAGCCGACCGCCACGAGCTCGCGCCAGCCGATCCGGTCGTCGCGGAAGCGGTTGGTCACCGAGACCGCGGCGGACCGGTCCAGTGTGGCCGGCGCGGACAGGTGACACTCCAGGCGGCTCGTCCTCAGCCCGCCCGCGCCGGCGGCTAACACCAGGGAGGCGTCCGAGACCGACCAGCTCACCCCGGCGCCGTCGACCGTGACGGTCAGCGTGGAGACCGCCTCGGCGCACGATGCCGGCGGGTCCTGCAGCGTCGGCAGCTCGGCGATGTCCGCCACCACGGTGGCGTCGATCCGGTCGGGGTGGACGGTCAGGCCGGCGTACCGGTTGACCGAGAAGTTGCCCATCGGGTGCGCGGCTGCCGGCCCGGCCGGCAGCGCGGCGAATCCGACCACCGCGAGCGCGGCCACCAGCAAGAGACGTCTCATCGTCGGGCCTCCAAAGCGGACAGCGCCCGCGCGGCCGTCGGGCCGTCGGTGGGCGAGAAGTAGGGGTTGAGCTCGCGGACCAGCCGCAGCGCGGCGCGGGCGCCGGCATGGTCGCCGACGGCGAGCGACACCGCGGCGAGGTGGTAGGCATAGGAAGCGTTGCGGGGGCCCAGGCCGGCGGCGCGGCGCGCGTACGGCAGTGCCTCGGCGTCGCGGCCCGCGGCGTGCAGCGCGCGCCCGAGCACGTCGGCGACGTCGGCGAACGGCCGGCGGCGCCACTCGGACCGCGCGAGCCGTACGGCGGAGGCGGCATCGCCGCGCGCGAGCGCCAGCTGCGCGCCGGTCAGGTCGTCGCTGCCGCCGTTCGCCACGAAGATCTTGTGCGCCGCGTCGGCGAGCGTCAGTTATCGCTCCGCCTCGGGGGCCCGGCCGTCCAGGCGCAGCAGCTCGGCGTACTCCATCAGGGTGTCGGGTGTCGGGGTGCGGGCCGCGACGGTCGCGGCGTCCGCGATCGCGGCGTCGATCCGGCCGGAGGCGGCGGCGACGCGGGCGCGCCCGCGCAGCAGTGGCTGGTAGGACGGGTCGGCGGCGATGCCGGCGGCGTACTCGGTGGCCGCGCCCCTGAGGTCGCCCGCGAACCAGGCCAGTTCGCCCAGCTGGTTGCGGCAGAAGGCGACGTCGGCGGGGTCGACGGCGGCGTCGAGCGCGCGCCGCATCAGCTCGGTCGCCTCGGTGAGCCGCCCGTGCTGTTCGAGGTCGTAGGAGGCCCGGGCATATGCGGCGAGGCCGGGGCGCAGGTCGAGCATCCGCTGGATCGCGGCGGTGGCGGCGGGCGCGTCGCCGAGCTGGGTGTGCGCGTCGGCGAGGACGCCGTACGCGTCGGCGTTGTAGGGGTTGCCGCGCAGCGCGTCCGTGGCGAACGTGCGGGCGGCGGCGAACTCGTGGCGGGCGTTGGCGAGGGCGCCGAGGCCGACGAGCGCGACCGGGTTGCCGGCGGCGCGGACCTTGAGCGAGCGGCGCAGCGCGCCCTCCGCCTTCGGGTAGAGGCTGGGATCCGCGGTCACCCGGGCCCGCTCGACGTAGGCGAGCCCGAGCGCGGCCCACGTCTCGTGGTCGCGCGGCAGCTCGCGGAGGCGGTCCTGGGCGCGGGAGATGCTCTCGGCGAGCCGGTCGGCGGGCGCCCGCACGGCGGCGGGAGCCGGGGCGGGCGCCGGTGTCTCGCGGAGGCCGAAGACCGCGCCGACGGCGAGGAGCGCCACGGCGGCGAGGGATCCGACCGCGACCGCACGGAGCGGACTGCGCATGGGGTACGTCCCTTCCGAGGCGGGCGGTCCCGCAGGACGCGCCCGCCTCTGTCCGGTCAGAGCGGGATGGTGTCGTCGGCGCGGGTGAACGCCGGTGCGGTCCGCCGCCGGCGCAACCACCAGGTGGCCAGGATGGTGACCAGGGAACCGACGCCGAGGACGGCGACGAGGATCCCGGTGGAGAGCGACGTGCCGCTGGACGCCTGTGCGGACACCGGAGACAGCGACGGTGCGGAGTCGTCGCCGGCCGCCGCAGCCGCCGGGCTGGCGTTGGTACCGGACGTTCCGGCACCCGTACTCTTGCCGGCGTTGACCGCGCCCTGGTTCGGGAGCGCGACGTACGGGAAGACGTCTCCGAAGGTGTTGTCGTTGGCGTCGACCTTGTCGCCGGCGGCGAGCGCGTCGACCAGCTTGCCGGTCTGCGCGGCGCCCTCGACGGCCTGGATGGCGATGTCGACGGCGTCGTCGGTCAGCCGCCGCCCGTTCGGGAAGCCCTGCAGGTCCTTGGCGAGCACGCCGAGCCGGTTGGGCTGGGCGGTGACCGGCACGTTCAGGTTGAGCCGGAGCATCTCCGAGGGCCGGAACTTCTTCGCGTTGACGTCCATGTTGTTCAGCTGCGAGTTGAGATCGGCCTTGATCGGCCCGCCGGCCTTGGTGGTGATGCCGGTCAGGAAGATCTCGACCAGGTCGTTGCGCGGGGTCGCCGGCGCGGGTACGCCGTAGATGCTCTCGATCAGCTTGGGCAGCTCCGGATCGGTGACCCGCTTGACGACCGCGGGGATGCCGGCGTCCTTGTCGGGCGAGATCGAGTTGAACGCGTCCTTCAGGTTCGCCGGCACCACGACCTCGTTGACCAGCGGGTTGCCGAGCCGGGAGACCTGCACCCGGTCGGCGCGCGGGCCGAGCTCGGTCTGGCCGGTGACCCGTACCCGGGGCCGGTCGGTGGTGGTCCAGACGCCGATCACCGGGTTGCGCTTCGCGTCGCCGCGCAGGGCGACGTCCTTGAACGGCACCTGGATCGCGAGGCTGTTGACGTTGTATCCGGCGAGGGTGTCCGTTCCGGTCTCGCTCAGGTCGCCGCCGTAGAGCAGGTCGAAGACCCGCAGGTCGAGGAAGAACGGGTCGTCGGCCTGGCCGGCGAACAGCTTCCACCCGCCCTTGAGCTGGACGGTGGCCTGGTCGCGCAGCTTCTGGTAGTCGGGCATGGACGCCGCGCCGATGCGGGACGGCGCGACGGGCGCGTCGCTGATCCGGGTCTGGAACGGGCCGCCGTTGAACGACGACGAGAGCGTGTAGGTCTGCTTGAACAGCAGGTTCTTGTCGTCGAGCGAGGTCACCGGCCCGTTGTTGTAGAGGAACGTCGAGTCGCCGCGGCGGTCGACGTTCTTGAACGTCCAGCGGAACACGGCGTCGGCCTTGGCGTCGCCGTCACTGTCGACGTTGATGTTGTAGGCGGCGTCGGTGGCGAACGGGTAGAAGTTCGGGCCGCCGTCGGGCTCCTCGAACGGGATCCAGTTCGCGATGAGGTTGACATAGCCGGGCCGCTCGGGGCTGACGAACGCGTACAGGTCGGTGTTGTCGGCCGCCGGGTCGCTCGCGATCAGGGGCGCCTCCCGGTGGCTCGACGCCGACGAGACCTGAGGCCCCAGCCCGGCGAGGGCCCCGGCGAGAACGATGCCGGCGGCGGCGAGAGCCGGTACGGCCCTGCGCCTTCTCCGGTGCGGTTGAGTGGTCATCTCTGTCCTCCCGTAGGGATGCCTGCGCGAGTACTTCGGTCGCGCGGGCAGGGAGGATGGGGATGAGTCGGCTTCCTGTCAGTAACCCATCCGCGGCGCCGGCGGCTCCGAATGCTCTGCCGGCCGGGTGCGTACCGCCGCCAGCACGGTGTCGAGCAGCTCGCGGGTGTGCGGTTCGTCGAGGATCTCGCCGATCCACGCGGCGGAGTCGGCCCGCCGCGGGGATCGGGGGTTGGGCTCGAGCCAGTCGGCGGCGGCGAGCTGCGCGATGTGCCCGAGCTGTGCGATGAGCATCGAGAAGTGCCCGCGCCGGTCCACCCGCGCCGGCCCGCCGGCCTGCCGGTACGCGTCGCTCAGCGCGCGGGCCCGGCCGGCGTCGGCGCGGGCGAACTCGAAGAGCACGCAGCCGAGCTCCTGACCCGGGTCGGCCGGACCGCTGTTCTCCCAGTCGATGACGCACACGCCGCCGTCCGCGGTGGGCAGGAAGTTGTCGGCCCACAGATCGCGGTGGCAGATCCGCAGGGTCTCGGGCGGCTCGATCCAGGACTCCAGCGCGACCAGCTCGTCGCGAAGCCCGGCCAGCCGGCCGGCGAACGGCGCACCCGCCCGGCGGAGCCGCTCGATCAGCAGGTCCCAGTGATCGGCGCCGACCGGTTCTCGGTACCACGGGTCCAGCGGGCCGGCATCAGGGACGCCTACCCGGTGGATGGCGGCCGTGACCGCGCCCACCCGCGCCGGGTCGAGGCCGACGTCGGGGGCTCGCAGGTCGACCCACTCGTACACCCGGACCTGTTTGCCGTCCACGGTGTCGAAGACGCTCCCGTGCGGCGTGCGCCGCACCCGCGGCGTCGGAACACCGGCGGCGTGGGCCGCTTCCTGGAACGCGGTCGACACGCGTACGGCATCCTCATCAGACTCATGGAACGGCACCTTCACCGCCCAGCTGCCGTCCGCGGTCTCCAGCCGCCACACGACGCCCTGCCTGCCCCGGGCGACCGGGGCGGCCGACAGTCTCGTGGCCTTGCCAAGGCCGAAGCGTCGGGCGAGGTCCACAGCATCCACCAGGCAACTCCATCACATTCGAAAGGTAGGTCGGGGCCTCGACACCCGTGCCTGGCAGTCGCTGTGCTAAAAGCAACGGAATGGGCGCCGCCGATCCTCACATCCATGTCGACGCGAAGTTCCACGCCGACGCGACCGCACGCACCATCCTCGCGTCCACCTTCGGCCTCGCGGCCGACCTACCGCCGACCGTCACCACCGGATGCGGCCTGCGGGTGCCGCACGCGATGACCTCCACCCACCCGGCGAACGTCACCTGCCTGGCCTGCCGCGACTTCGCCCACCGCCACCACCTGCGCCTCGCCGACCAGCTCGAACACCTCAGCCGGATGCCCGGCAGCGCCATCACCCCCGAGCAGGCCTCGGCGGCCGCGACTCGATACCGCGACCTCGCCAGAAGCTTCGCCCGCCCCTGATCAGGCCGCCATTTGGTCGGATTCGGGGGAGGCACTCACCAGCCTCGCGGAGAGCGCGGGCGACGCCGGCAGTGGTTCGGTGGATCGGAACAGGCGGGGCATCTACGCCAAGCGGGACGGCGCCGAGCACTTCTACGCCGCCGCATGAGAAGCCAACCCCATCGCGGGTTTGTTCGGCCTTTGTAGCGTGTCGGCGTGAGCAGAGCCCGCACCTGGTGGCCGATCGTCCTCTCCCTGGTGGCGGCGGTCGTGTTGCTGTACGGGGTCGTGCTGCCGGGCGGCTACCTGACCTGGTTGCGGGTGGCCATGGTCCTGTGGGTGGTGGCCGCCGTAGGTTGGCTGGTGTCGCTGGACGGCCGGTCCTGGCCGGTCCGGTTGGTCCTGCCGGTGGTGTCCGTCGTGACGATGGTGGTGGCCTGCTCGGGCACGGTCGGCCGGGTGCTGTTTCCCCTGCACCGTTCGGGACTGGCGCAGCTGGCGACGTCGCCGCTCGGCGGAAGCCATGGGCTGTACCGCTTCGCGTCCGTGTGGAGCCACGGCGGTTGCATCGCGTATGTGACCAAAGATAGCGGTATATCGCATTTCTCCGGTCTGGTGCAGTGCTCGCCCGGCGTGCAGCCGTCGCCCCGCTTGGGAGACACCGCCCGCGAAGCAGTATTCGAGCCACTCGGCGACGACTGGTACGCCTTCATCGTCCCGCGTTCCGGCCCGCAGATCTGGGGCTTCAACCCCTTCGCCGTCGGAGCCACCGCCGAGGCCTGACGCTCGACGCGAGCATGGCAGGGGCCACTACCTTGACCAACGGTCAGCGCCGCCAGCATCGCGGTCCGCATCCGCCAGTACAGCGGCACAACCAGGTGCCACCTCAACCAGCGCCCCACCCGGGTCCGAGCCGGACCGGCCTCGACGGCCTTCGCCGGCACACGGCGGATCCAGCCACCCTCGTGGACCGCTGCAGCAGCCGATCCGTACGGTTCAGCACGATCATCGGCGTCGCCGCGAAACCGCCCACCGCGCAGTCCGCGACGGCTTGAACCCGCTCCGCGCCACCGCCGGCGTCATGATCGCCGATCGGATGAAAGTCGGCACTCGCCGCCTCCCTCGCCCGGCCCCGGTGTCCACCAGCGCGGCCCGGACGAGTTGCTCCAAGGGTGCAACGACGTCACGCCCGCTTCCGCGCGGCTGCCGTCGAGATCCTGGTAGGCGCAATGGCCCGGCAGAATGCGAGACTTCGCAGGTCAGCGGGCTTGGGCCGGGCTCGCCGGAATACCGGGACCACGGCTGGGCCCCGCAGAGCCGCGCCCGAACTTTCTCGATCGCGGCGAACCTGGGGTTCGACCACACCCTATTCACCGGCCTCGGCGGCGGCCGGTAAGGGCATTGTAAGTCCTTTGCTCTGCTTCCCTATGGGAAACACCCAGGCCGGTGCCGCCCCCGGCATCGACCGAAAGGCAGACTGCATCCCGCATCTGGTGTTTCGCATAGGAGCATCTGGTGTTTCCCATGGGGAAGCAGAGCAAAGGACTTACGACCACCACTACTCCCCCTCCCCGCCGACCGGACGCGGCGGTACCGGAGAACGATCGCCGCATTACCTTCGGGCACCGCGTCCAACGGGATGCTCAAGCGGGCCGGTGCGGCCGACCTGGGCGGCGGGATGCCAGGCGTGAGGCCGGCCATGACGAGCGCGGCGGCGAGGACCGACTGCACGATCCACAGGAACGCGTTCGTGGTGGGGGTCTCCGGGAGGCAGGCGACGGTGATGGCGTTCTTGCCGAGGGTGCCGGTGGCGAAGTCGTCGAACGCCGTGGGCACCTCGGCCAGCGCGCCGCCTTCACCGGCCAGGTGCAGGACCGCCGCCGCGCCGTCCGGGCTGATCGCGCGGAGCTGGGCCGCCACGTCGCCGGTGTGATCCACCACGTGGGCGGCGCCGAGGCCACGGACGAACTCGGCTTCCGTGCCGGGTCGGGTGGTGGCGATGATCCGGGCGCCGGCCGCCCGGAAGCCTGGCGCCGCCTGGTCGGTTACCTCCTTCAGGCCTGCGCGGCCTCGGCCACTCGGCCGCTACCCGACTCGTCTGGCCCCTCGGTAGATGTACCGAGCCATGATGCGCGCGACCCAACCCCGACGCGACCGGCGTCCGGCGACGGACTGACCGTGCCGCCTGGGCTTCCGAGAGGTTACGGAAATAGCGCTTGCGGGCCGGCGTGGTCGCGGTGAAGAGTGGCGTTCCGTGTCGATTGTGGGTATGGATGCCGACATCCCGGCTGGCAATGTCGTCGTTGTCGTCGATGTGATCCGCGCCTTCACGACGGCGGCCGTCGCGTTTGAGCGGGGCGTGCGGGAGATAGCCTGCGCGCCGTCGCTTGATGTCGGCCGGGATCTTCGGCGACTGTATCCGGATCGCCTTCTGGTGGGGGAGAGCAAGGGTCTCAAGCCCGTGGACTACGACTTTGGTAACTCGCCGTTCGAGATGTCGAGGGCGCGGCTCGACGGCCGGCGTTTGATCCAGTCGACGTCGAACGGCACGGTGGGGCTCGCCCGATGTCTGGATCCGGCCGCGCTGCTCGCGGTGTCAGCCGTCAACGTCGGCGCCACGGCACGGCACGGTGGATCGCGGCGCACCACGCTCGGACTCCGCGGACGGTCGTCTGCACCGGGCGAACCGCGGAGGACTGGGCCTGCGCCAGGCACCTGAACGGCCTTCTCCAGGGAACGAAGCCGACCCGGGCGGACCTCGTCGTGGGCATCACGGACGGCGCCGCCGACCACGCCCGCACCTACGCCCGGCGCCCGACGTCCGAACGCGTCGATCTTTCCAGGGATCTGCCCTTCTGTTGCGACGTCGACCGATCCGGTTTCGCCATGGTCGGCGAAGTTCGTGACGACCATGTTGTTCTCGCCAAGGTGCCGTCCTGAAGGACGTTTCCCGTCGGCTCGACGCGGATTCGACCCGGGTGGGGAACGTCAGGCGACGTACGCATCTCGCAGTGTCAGGGCGAGGCCGTCCGGCACGGGCACGACGTCGAAGAAGGCGACGAGTTCGCTCCACTCGCCATTGATGGGGAGGGCGAAGTCGACCGACGACACTGTGCCGTCCTCGCGGCGGAACACTTCCGCCAGCGGATCGAAGGGTCCGCCGGCGGTTTCGGCCGGGGTCACCCGAGCCGGTTCCTGGCGCAGTGGCTCCCCGGGCTCGTACCGCGCGATGCCCGCGCGCAGGCTCGATGCCGACGCGGCGAGCGAGCCCGCGCCCTCGCCCTGGTAGAGGAACCGCACGGCCGCCTCGACGTCGTCCGCGGCCAGCAGGGCGATCCAGCGGCGTACGGCGGCCAGGATCATCTCGTCGCCGGCATCGCGCGGCAATGTCTCCACGAGGGTCACTCTAGATTCCCGCCGCCGGGCGGTCGGGCGGTCGGGCGGATCGCGGTTACAGGTCCTTGGTCATGTTGCGGCTGGTCTCGGTGAAGCCCAGCTGCTCGTAGAGGGCCCGGGCGCCGGTGTTGTGGGCGAAGACGCGCAGACCGATGCTCCTCAGCGCGTTGTCGTGGCACCAGCGCTCGGCGGCGAGCATGATCGCGCGGCCGTAGCCCCGGCGGCGTACGTCGCTCCGTGCGTAGTGCGCCTCGGCCTCGGCCCGCCACGGCTTGTACTGATCCTCGGTCATCGGCTCCAGCCGTACGTCCGTCATGACCGACAACCTATCGAGTCGACAACGTCCGCCTCGGTAGTGCCAGCTCGATCAATTCGTCCACGGACCACTGGTCGTTGGCGTGTCGGCCGTACCGCAGGGCGACCACTCGGCCGGCCGGGTCGATCAGGAAGTCCGCGGGCAGGCCGAGCACCGTTTCGCCGTGCCGTGGGCCGGGTGAGCCGCCGTTGCGCAGGCCGCGCAGCACCACCGGGTACACGCTCGGCTTGAGCGGCGTGGTCCAGGCGCGTGGGTGGGTCACCGCGCGGTGCGACGCCGCTACGCCGAACTCGGCGTAGAGCAGGCGCTGCGGGTCGGCGACCACCGCGAACGGCAGGTCGCCCTGGTGCGGCAGCATGTCTTCGGCCGCCGAGTGGAAGACGGCCACCTCACGTATCCCCGCGGTTCGGATGTCGTCGTGGCGGCGGGCCATGGACCGCAGGTGGACGTTGCAGATCGGGCATCCCGCGTAGCGACGGAACTGGAGGTGGACCAGCCGCTGCGAATCGGGGATCGGCACGGCCTCGGAGCGGATCGTGGTGAGCACTCGCGGCGCGATCGTGCCGCCGGTTGACAGCTTGGGCATGGTGTCGTACTCCAGTCGAGCTCAGCTGATATGGGCCAGCTTGTCGGGGTTGGTGACGGCGTACACGCCGGTGACGGCGCCGTCCTCCGGCGCGATGTCGAGCACGAGCACCGCGAACGGCACGCCTTCGGACAGCAACACGACGGACGGCTCGCCGTTGACGCTGCGGTGCCCGACGTCGACACCGGAGCGCGGGTGGAAGCTGCCGGCGGCGAGCATCCGGGCCACCTTGTCGCGTGCGTGCACGCCGCGTAGCCCGGCCATCCGGGCCTTGCCTCCGCCGTCGGTCCAGACCGTGACCTCGGGCGCGAGCAGTTCCAGAAAGGCGTTCAGGTCACCGCCGAGCAGTGCCGCCAGGAACCGCTCGGTGACCTGCTCGCGCGTCTGGGGGTCGGCCGGAAACCGCGGCCGCCGGGCCTGGACGTGTTCGCGGGCCCGGTGCGCCAGCTGGCGCACCGCCCCCGGGGTCCGGTCCGTGATCGCGGCGATCTCGGTGTGCGGATAGCCGAACACGTCGCCGAGGACGAACACCGCGCGCTCGAGCGGAGTCAGTGTCTCCAGCACCACCATCATCGCGAACGACACCGACTCGACCGTCTCGTGCGCCTCGGCCGGGGACTCGACAAGTGGCTCCGGCAGCCACGGCCCAAGGTACGTCTCCTGCCGCCGCTCGATCGCCGAGCGGCGGCTGAGTGCCTGGTTGACCGCGATACGGACCAGGTACGCGCGCGGGTTGTCCACCTCCGGGCCGTGGCCGCTGCGTTTCGCCCACGCGAGCCACGTCTCCTGCAACACGTCCTCGGTGTCCGCGACGCTGCCGAGCATGTTGTACGTGATCGAGAACAGCAGTTCCCGGTGGCGGGTGAAATCGTGCGTCGCCGGGTCGTGATCGTGGTCCATCACCGGTTCCTCGCGTCGCTGGTGTTTACGTATGAGAGCGTCGCGAGGCCGTCAGTGTGACATCGGCCCGCGCGGAGTCCCGCGCGGGCCGAACGAGCATCACCCGGGTTCGGACTCGTGTCCGGCCGGGTGGGTGCGCTGCAGGCCGCCGTAGGCCCGGGCGGCGGTGATGTCGCCGGTGATGACGCGGTGGATCGTGCGGGTGATGGGCATGGCCAGCCCGTGCTGGTCGGCCAGTTGGACGGCGGCGTGTACCGTCTTGACTCCCTCGGCGACCTGGCCCATCTCGGCCAGGATGTCCTCCAGGCTCCGCCCGCGGCCGAGTTGCTCGCCGACGTGCCGGTTGCGGCTGTGCGGGCTGATGCACGTCGCTACCAGGTCGCCCATCCCGGCCAGCCCGGCCAGCGTGCTCGGCTCGCCGCCCATCGCGACGGCCAGCGTGGTGAGCTCGGCGAGCCCGCGGGAGATCACCCCGGCCCGGGTGTTGTCGCCGACGCCCAGGCCCTGGGCGATGCCCGTGGCGATCGCTACCACGTTCTTCAGCGCGCCACCGATCTCGCAGCCGATCACGTCGTGGTTGGTGTAAACGCGGAGCAGGCCCCGGCGGAACACGCGTTGGATCTCCGTGGCGACGCTGAGGTCCTCCGTTGCGATCACCGTGGCTGCCGCCATGCCCGCCATGATTTCCTTGGCCAGGTTGGGACCGGTGAGCGCGGCGGCCGGATGTCCCGGTAGCACCTGCTTGATCACTTCAGTCATCCGTAGCAACGAGTCTCGTTCCAGACCCTTGCTGAGGCTCACCACGGGGATCCATGGGTGCAGGTCCGTTCGGACGCTTTCCAGGGTGGTGCGGAATGCTCCGGTCGGCACGCCGACGACGAGCAGCTCCGCGTGGGCTGCCGCCTCGGCGAGGTCCGCGGTGGCGCGGAGCCGATCCGGGAGCTGGAAGCCCTCGAGGTAGCGCTCGTTGCTGTGCTTGGCGTTGATCTCCTCGGCCGTGGCCGGATTGCGGGCCCAGATCAGCGATTCGTGATCCCGGCGGGTGAGAACGGACGCGACCGTGGTGCCCCACGAACCCGCGCCCAGCACGGTGATCCGCATGGTTTCCCTCTCCTTCGGCGCGCACCTCGCCCGACCCGCCCGGCACGGGCACTTCCAGGTGCGAGTTGAGACTACGACTTTTGTGGGTGCCGTCCAGGCGCTACGCCGGTGGTGCGAGCTGCCGGAGGAGCACGCCCACCACGTCCGTGGCGGGGATGAAGCCCC
This sequence comes from Actinoplanes sp. ATCC 53533, assembly GCF_003947245.1. Taxonomy (NCBI): domain Bacteria; kingdom Bacillati; phylum Actinomycetota; class Actinomycetes; order Micromonosporales; family Micromonosporaceae; genus Actinoplanes; species Actinoplanes sp. ATCC 53533. The sequence goes on from NZ_QHHV01000083.1 coordinate 52,228, forward strand.
GGCCCCGGGAGTCGGCGCTGCGGTCGGCGTTGTCGCCGAGCACGACGAGCCGGCCGGCCGGCACCCTCCGGTCGGGCACCGGTATGCCGCCCGGAACGGGATCACCGGGCAGTGCGACCGCCCGCTTGACCAGCAACGGCGGGTCGGTGGCCGGCGCACCGGCCGGCGCCGCGAGCACGACCACGGCGCCGCGCCGCACGCCGGCCAGCGTGGTGCGCCGAACGATCAGGCGGTCGCCCGCGGCGTACGTCGGTTCCATGCTCTCGCCCTCGACGGTGACCAGCAGCAGCCGGCGCCGCAGCACGAGCAATGCCCCACCGGCGAGGGCGAGGGCCGCGCCGGCGACCATGAGCACGACGGTCAACACCGGTCCCCGCCGACCCGGGCCATCGGCTCGGCATAGCCGGAGGCCTGCAGCCTGAACAGCTTCGCGTAGCCGGTGCCGGCGGCGAGCAGTTCCTCGTGGGTGCCCTGCTCGACGACCACGCCGTCGGCGAGCACGACGATGACGTCCGCGTCGCGGACGGTGCCGAGCCGATGCGAGATCAGCACGCTGGTGCGGCCCTGGCGGTGCCGGCGCAGCCGGTCGTGCAGATCGTGCTCGGCCTGTGGGTCCAGCCCGGCGGTCGGCTCGTCGAGGATGAGCAGGCTGCGGTCGTCGCGCATGAACGCGCGGGCGAGCGCCAGCCGCTGCCATTGTCCCCCGGAGAGCAGCACGCCGGTCGCCGGATCGTCGCGGTCCTGCTCGTCGTAGTACACATTGGTCAGCATCGTGTCGTAGCCGTCCGGCAGCGCGAGGACGGTGTCGTGGACCTCGGCGCGCCGGGCCGCCGACTCGATCCGGGCCCGGTCGTCCAGCGCGGCGGCATCGCCGAGGCCGACGTTCTCGGCCGCCGACAGCTCGTAGGCCATGAAGTCCTGGAAGACGGCGCCGATCCGGTCGCGCAGCGCCGCCACGTCCAGGTCGCGCAGATCCGTGCCGTCCCAGGTGATCGTCCCGGCCGTCGGGTCGTAGAACCTGCACAGCAGCTTCACCAGGGTGCTCTTGCCGGCGCCGTTGAGCCCGACGAGCGCGACCGTCCGGCCGTACGGGATGGTCAGGTTCACCCCGCGCAGCACCCAGGGTGTGTCCGGCGCGTACCGGAACCACACGTCACGCAGCTCGATCCCGGTCCGCAGCGCGGGAGCGGGCAGCGGCTCGGCCGGTGCCGGAAGATCCGGCCCGGCGTCGACGATGTTCTGGTAGTGATCGAACAGCAGCGCGTTCTGGTGGGCCGACGCGAACCGGTCGACCAGCCCACCGACCGCCACCTGCACCCCGCCGACGGCCGCGACCAGCAGCGCGATGTCGCCGATGGACAGCCTGCCGCGGCCCGCCTGGACCAGGGCCCACACCAGGCCGCCGCCGGCGACGACGGCGGTGAGGACCGCCAGGGCCGTGCGGGTGCGCAGCTCGCGGCCGTCCTGGCGGGCCTCCTCGGCGTTCACGGCGGTCATCTCGCGCAGCATGCGCGTGCGGAACAGCCCGCCGAGCCCGAGCAGCCGGATCTCCTTGGCGGCCGCCAGGGTGGTCAGCAGCTCGGCGTAGTGGGCCTCGCGGCGGGCACGGCCGCTGACCTGCCACATCATCGTGGCGTGCTGACGGTTGAGCCGCAGTTGCGCGATGAACGCGGGAACGGCGGCGGCCACGACGAACAGCGCCAGCCACGGGCTCAACGCGATGAGCACGCCGATGAAGCCGGTCAACGTGATGAGCGCTGACAGCACGCCCAGCGCGTCGTCGACCAGCTGTCCCGGTCCGGAACGGCCGGACTGCTGGGCCAGGCGCAGCCGGTCACGGAAGCCGGGATTCTCCATGGCGCCGATCCCGGTGATGCGGTTCATCGCCTGATACAGCCGGTCCATCGCGCGGACGCCGACCGCCCGCAGCAGGCGGCTGTGCAGATAGGCGGTGCTGGCCGGGACAGCTCCGACGAGCAGCCCGACGACCGCGAGGGCCACCCCCAGCGGCAGCAACTCCGCACCGCCGCGGCCGTCGGCGAGCCGGTCGAGCAACGTCCGCAACAGCGCGGCGGCCGCGACCGGGCCCGCTCCGGCGGTGACGGTCGCCAGCGCGTACGCGAGGAGGATCCCCGGCGCCGCGGCGGCAGCCAGCCGGACGGCCGCCCGCAGGTGGCCGGGGATCCGGCGGGCCGGCACGGCGGTGGCTTCGGTCATGCCGGTACGAGGTCGGGCAGTTCGCTGAACGTGTTGCCGCCCGACAGCACCACTCCAGCGGAATCGACCAGGCACAGGGCGGGGTAGCTGGTCACCCGGAAGGCGGTGCCGAACGCGCCGTTCGCCGGCTCCACCACGACGTCGACCTGGCCGGACAGCCGCGATACGTGCGGCCCGGTGTCGCCGTCGTCGACCACGACCGCGAGGGCCGCGACCCCGGTCCGCTCGCGGTACCGGAGGAAGTCTCCGATGCGCTCCTCGCAGGGCTGACAACCGGGGGAGAAGAAGCCGACCAGCAGGGCGCCGTCGGCGTGCGTGCTGGACACGGCCCGGCCGTCCAGGGTGGTCGCGCTGACCGCGGCCACGGTGGCGCCGGCCGGCAGGGTCGCATCGGAGTGGCCGGGTCCGGGCGCCGCGGCGGCGGCGATCAGGGAGTCGTGTTCCCGGAGCTTGCGGATCACGCCGAAGGTGAGCAGCAGGTTGAGGACCGTGCAGACGATGGCTACGGTCACGGCGGCGGCGAGGTAGTACACAAGAGATCCTTTCCCGGTAGGGATGGCGCGGGGCCGGTGTCCATCGGGGCGCCGGCCCCGCGCCGCATCGGATGATCAGCAGTTGCCGATGGTGACCCAGGCGTCGCAGGTCTTGTTGCAGGTACAGCTGTACCGGCACCACCTCCGCTGGTAGGTGAAGCCGGCGCAGCGGTATTCGTAGTGGCTGTCCGACGGGAAGCAGGCGCAGGCGCCCGCCCGTGCCTTGGGCAGGAAGAGCCCGAGCATCCGGTCGCTGACCGAGTGCAACGCTTGGCGCATATGACGCTCCTTCGCTTGCCGTGTCCGGGGTGATCCCCGGCGGGCCAGACGCTATGCGGGGGCGCCATAGCGGCCCCACAGCGTCGCCATAGCCGAGGTCCGGCGCGTTGACGCGTCGTGCCGCGCCGGGCACGCTGGCCGCACGACGTCACCCGGCGCCGTGGCGAAGGAGCGTTCGCGTGTCGCATCTGGAGCTGTTCAGCCGTTGCCTCATCGGCCTGGTGTTCGTCATCTCGGCCGTGGAGAAGGCCGGCGGCCGGGCCCGGTTCCGGGAGTTCCGGAGCTCGCTGAGCGGTATGCGGGTGCTGCCGGCCGGGCTGGTCGGCCCGGTCGCCGGCCTCGTCGTGGCGGGCGAGGTCACCGTGCCGCTGCTGCTGCTCGCGCCCTGGCCGTCGGAGGCCGCGCCGTTCGCCGGCTTCACGGTGGCGACGCTGCTGCTCGGCGGCTTCACCACCGCCATCGCGGCGGTCCTGCGCCGCGGCACGCCGGCCGCCTGCCGCTGTTTCGGCGGCGCGGACGCTCCGTTCGGCCGCCGGCACGTGGCACGCAACCTGGCGCTGGCCGCCGTCGCCGCCGCCGGTGCGATCGCGACGGTCGCCGATCAGCCGGTGACCTGGCGAGCCGTCGTCGCCGTGCCGGCCGCCGTGCTGTGCGCCGTCATCGTCGCCCGGCTCGATGATCTCGTCGCGCTCTTCACCCCGGCACCGGCGGCGCGACGCTGACCCGGGCGGCTGCTCACACGCCGGCCAGATACCTGTCGTTGAGCCGGGCGAGCGCCGCATCCCGCACCTCCTGCGGATCGGTGCGCAGCCCTTCCTCCAGGGCGTACTCGCGGAGCAGGTCGTGCAACGCGTACCGGCCACCGCGACGGGCTTCGAGCAGGTGGACGGCGGCGAGGGCCTCCAGGGCACCGGCCGCCGCCGCCGGGTCGGCGTCCAGTAGCGGCGCGGCCGACTCGGCGGTGACGTCGCCGGGCACCAGGCCGAGGAGCCGGAAGAGGCGGCGCTGCGGGGCCGGCAGCAGCCGGTAGGACGTGGCGAATGCCGTGCGCACCGAGGCCGCCGGGTCGTCGTCGGCATCGAGTGCGGCCAGTGCTCCGCGCGCGGCGAGCGCCGGAGCGTAGCCGGCGAGATCCGCCCCCGGCTGGTCGGCGCACTTCGCCAGCGCGATGCGCAGCGCCAGCGGCAGGCAACCGCATGACTCGGCGAGCGCCGACAGCGTCGCGTCGTCGGTCCACCGTGGCGATGCCGACCGGAGCAACGCCACCGCCGCCTCCCGCGAGAGCGGTGGCACCGTCAACCGGGCGGCGTGGTTGAGCGCGACGAGCCCGGTGAGCCGGTCCCGGCTGGTCACCAGCGTGGCGCAGGCGCCGCCCGCCGGCAGCAGCGGCCGCACCTGCTCGGCCGTGCGGGCATTGTCCAGGATCAGCAGGACGCGGCGCCCGGCCAGGAGCGCCCGGTACGCCGCGATCGCGTCGTCGAGGCCGGCCGGGATCAGGGCGGCCGCCATTCCCAGCAGCCGCAGGCAGAACGTCAACGCGGGAAGGGCCGCCGTCGGCGGGCCGGCCGACCAGCCGCGCAGGTCCACATAGAGCTGTCCGTCCGGGAACCGGGCGGCTACCCGGTGCGCCCAGTGCACGGCCAGGGCGGTCTTGCCGGCGCCTGCCATCCCGGCGAGCACGAGCACGGGCCCGACCGTGGCCGGGCGGTTGGCGAGCGCGCCGTCCATCCGGCTGAGCAGGTCGTGCCGGCCGACGAGGTCGGGCACGTCGGCGGGGAGCGTCCGGGGCCCGGCGATGACGGGTGCCGGCGTCGCAGCCGGCTTCGGCCGGGTCGCCACCGCGCCGTTCCCGGTGCCGGGCCGGGCGCGCAGCCCCGGGTCGTCGACGAGGATCCGCTGGTGCAGCCGCTGCAGCTCCGGCCCCGGATCCACGCCCAGGTCGTCGACGAGCCTCAGCCGGAACCGACGGAACACCGCGAGCGCCTCCGAGGAGCGGCCCGTGCGATACAGCGCCCGCATGAGCTGTGCCTGCAGCCGCTCGCGCAGCGGATGGACCTCGCTCAGCCGCAGCAGGTCGGCGACCAGATCCGCGGCCTCGCCGCCGCGCAGCAGCGCCTCGACCCGATCCTCGGTGACCGTCAGGCGCAGCTCCTGCAGCCGGATCGCGGCCGGGCGCAGCGGCGCGGGCAGGTCGGTACCGGCGACGAGGTCACCCCGCCAGAGCCCGAGCGCCCGGCCCAGCCGCGCGGCGGCCACCGCCGGCTCGCCGGCGGCCAGCGCGAGCTGGCCGTCCACGGCCAGCCGCTCGAACTCCTCGGCGTCCAGCTCGCCGGGCTCGACGTGCAACAGATACCCATCCGGTACGGTGGACAGCCGCGCGGTGGCCCGCGGATCGTGGAGCCGCCGGCGCAGCTGGGTGACGTAGGCGTGCAGGTTGGCGCGTGCCGAGCGGGGCGGAGCGTCCTCCCACAAGTGCTCGATGAGCAGCGATGTGGACAGTGGCGTGTTCGCGTTGAGCAGGAGCGCACCGAGCAGCACGCGATGCTTGCGGGGCCGGGGCGTGAACGTTCCGTTCTCCGCCAGGACGTTCAGCGCTCCGAGAATTCGCCACCGCACTTGGCCTCCCCGTGCCAGACCGGATGCGTGAAACCTGCCTTACGGACGGTCATTGTCACCGAGCTGGTCAACCGGCTCGCGCCGTCGGGAGTTTGAGTGACGTCCTTGAATGCCTGGAAGCGCTCCCGTACCATGCCGGACACGGGTTGTTAACGTTCACTTTTTGGTCGGCCGGCCGCGGCCAGGACGTTCCGGGAGGTCCGATGTCGTCTCTACCTGTCAGCCGGCGTCGCCTGCTTCAGGCCGCTGGTGCCGGCGCGTTGGCCTCGGCCGGTGCCGGCTTGTTCGCCGCGCGCCCGGCCGCGGCGGCGGTCATCCCCCCGGTGCGCCCGGACATCGGCGTCTCGGCATATCCGTTCACCCTCGGCCAGGTGCGGCTCACCGCCGGCAGATTCCTGGACAACCAGAACCGGACGCTCGCGTACCTGCGATTCGTCGACGTCGACCGGTTGCTCTACAACTTCCGCGCCAACCACCGGCTGTCGACCAACGGGGCCGCGGCGACCGGCGGATGGGACGCGCCGTCGTTCCCCTTCCGCACCCACATGCAGGGACACTTCCTGACCGCCTGGGCGCAGGCATATGCCGTGCTCGGCGACACCACGTGCCGGGACAAGGCGAACTACATGGTGGCCGAGCTGGCCAAGTGCCAGGCCAACAACGGTGCCGCCGGGTTCGGCGCCGGATATCTCTCCGGCTTCGGGGAATCCGACTTCACCGCGCTGGAGGCGCGCACCCTGACGAACGGCAACGTGCCCTACTACTGCATCCACAAGACCCTGGCCGGGCTGCTGGACGCGTGGCGCTACATCGGCAACGACCAGGCGCGCACCGTGCTGCTGGCGCTGGCCGGGTGGGTCGACACGCGCACGGCGCGGCTGACCTCCAGCCAGATGCAGGCGATGCTGGGCACCGAGTTCGGCGGCATGAACGAGGTGCTGGCCGACATCTACCAGCAGACCGGTGACCAGCGCTGGCTGACCGCCGCGCAGCGGTTCGACCACGCCGCGGTGTTCAACCCGCTGGCGTCCAACTCCGACCAGCTCAACGGCCTGCACGCGAACACCCAGGTGCCGAAGTGGATCGGCGCCGCCCGGGAGTACAAGGCGACCGGCACGACCCGCTATCGCGACATCGCGACCAACGCGTGGGCCATCGCGACCGGAGCACACACGTACGCCATCGGCGGCAACAGCCAGGCGGAGCACTTCCGCGCGCCGAACGCCATCGCCGGCTACCTCAGCAACGACACCTGCGAGCACTGCAACTCCTACAACATGCTCAAACTCACCCGGGAGCTGTGGCTGCTCGACCCGAGCCGGGCGGCCTATTTCGACTTCTACGAGAAGGCCCTGCTCAACCACCTCATCGGGGCGCAGAACCCGGCGGACGGCCACGGCCACGTCACCTACTTCACCCCGCTGAACCCCGGCGGCCGGCGCGGCGTCGGGCCGGCCTGGGGCGGCGGCACCTGGAGCACCGACTACAACAGCTTCTGGTGCTGCCAGGGCACCGGCGTGGAGACCAGCACCAAGCTGATGGACTCCGTCTACTTCTACAACGCCACCACGCTGACCGTGAACCTGTTCGTGCCGTCGGTGCTGAACTGGTCGCAGCGCGGCATCACAGTCACCCAGACCACGACGTACCCGGTCAGCGACACCACCACGCTGACCCTGTCCGGCACGATGAGCGGGTCGTGGAGCATCCGGGTCCGGATCCCCGGCTGGACGCAGAACCCGGTCATCAGCGTCAACGGCACCGTCCAGAACGTCACCAGCACGCCGGGCAGCTACGCCACCATCACCCGGGCCTGGGCGGCCGGGGACACCGTCGTGGTGAAGCTGCCGATGCGGGTCGTCATGCAGGCCGCGAACGACAACGCGAACGTGCAGGCGATCACCTACGGCCCGGCGGTGTTGTGCGGCAACTACGGCAACACCAGCCTGTCCGCGCTGCCCGCGCTGACGGTGTCGTCGATCGCCCGCACCGGCACCGGCAGCCTCGCCTTCACCGCCACGGCCAACGGTGCCACGGTGAACATCGGCCCGTTCCACGACGCGCAGGGCTTCAACTACACCGTCTACTGGAACGCGAGCGGCACCGTCACCGAAACGTACAAGCTCGTCAACGTCGCCTCCGGCATGGTCCTGGGTATCAAGGACATGTCCACCGCCGACGGCGGGCTGGCGTTGCAGTGGGGCGACACCGGCACGGCCGACCACAACTGGGTCATGGTCACCGACGGCGATGCCGTCAGGTTCCGCAACGCCAACAGCGGCAAGGTGCTCGGCGTCGAGAACATGTCCACCGCGGACGGTGCCCGCGTCCTGCAGTGGGCCGACAACGGCACCGCGGACCACCGCTGGGTTCTGGTCGCCAACGGCGACGGCACCTACCGGCTGCGCAACGCCAACAGCGGCAAGGTCCTCGGCATCCAGAACAACTCCACCGCGCAGGGCGCCCAGGCCGTCCAGGATGCCGACAACGGCGGCGCCGACAACAAGTGGCGGCTCGTCAAGAACAGCTGAGGTGCCGTCTCAGCGGCGGGGGCGGACGGAGCCGCGCACCACCAGGTGCGTGCCGAGGATGACGTGCGGAGGGCTGCCGCCGCGCGTCTCGTGCTCCAGCGCGAGCCGCACGGCCGTGCGCCCGACCTCCTCGTGCGGCAGGTGCACGGTGGTCAGGTTGAGGTCGAGCGAGGGTGGCAGGTCGTCGAAGCCGACCATCGACACGTCGTCGGGCACCCGCAGACCCCGCTCGGCCAGCGCCCGGTAGGCGCCGCCGGCGATGAGGTCGTTGCCGCAGAAGACGGCGGTGAAGTCCGGCGGGCCGGCGGCCAGCCGCTCCGTCATCATCCGGTGGCCCTCGTGCCACTCCAGCCTGCCGTCGACCTCCAGCGCCGGATCGTGCCGCATCCGGTACGCGGTCAGCGCCTGCCGGTAACCGGCCAGCCGGCCCTCGGCGGTGGTGTAGCCGGGGCGACTGCCCAGGAACAGGATCCGCTCGTGCCCGGCGGACAGCAGATGGCTGGTGGCCGCGAACGCGCCACCGGTGTGGTCGTACTCCACCACGACCGCGGGCACGTCCGGGCCGAGCGGCGGGCGCCCGCACAGCACCAGCCGGGAGCCGATCGCGGCCAGGGACCGCGCGTACCGGCTCATCCGCTCCCGGTACTTGTCGTCGGCCACCACGTTGCCGACCAGGATGACCGCCTCGGCGTGCTGCTCCCGCATGAACTTCACCATGGCGAACTCGCGCTCGGGATCGCCGCCGGTGGTCCCGATCAGGCACAGCCGGCCCTCGGCGGCGGCCTGGGCCTCGACGCCCTGTGCCACGTGGGCGTAGTGCGGCGAGATCACCGAGTTGAGCACGATGGCGACGCTCTTGTTCGGCGTCCCGGCCAGCGCTCGGGCGTGGGCGTTGGCCACGTAGTCCAGGTCCTTGACCGCGCGCAGCACGCGGGCGCGGGTGGCCGGCGCGGCCGGGTAACTGCCGGTCAGGATCCGGGAGACCGTCGCCACGGACACGCCGGCCTGGGCGGCCACCTCACGGATCGTGGACCGCCGGCCCCCGGCGGCTTCGCTCGGTCGCCGAACCATCGCACACCCTCGTAACGTTTCCGGAAACGGTTACAGAATCCTCGGCTCCGCCCTGTGCGGTGTCAAGCCGGCGGCCAGTGGACCGGCGCACCGGCCACCGGATAGCGCGCGTAGGCCGGCTCGGCGCCGAGCACCACCTCGACCCGCTCCCCGTCCGGGAATCTCACGCCGACCGTGTCCCCGTCGACCGTCGCCATGACCGACTCCCGCAGCGCGCCGGGAACGACGCGATCGCCGGTGAGCGCGATCAGCGAGACATAGACGGCGCTTCCGCCGGGATGCCCGGGCGCTGTCAGGTACGGCGTAGCGGAGCACACGCCGTACGCGTTGGCATCGACCGCGCCGGCCACCGCGGCGGCACCGAAGCCGTGCAGGGTGACCACGACGCTGGCCAGCCCGTCCGGCCGGCTCGCCCGGGCCCAGCCGGGTCCGATGTGCACGGCCGGTGGACGGTCGCCGGCCAGCGCGTACCCGCCCTCGCGCACCCCGTGGCCCGGCGGCGCGGTCACCCGGTGCACGCGCACCTCCCACGGCCCGCGCACCACCGACGCCGTCTCCACCCGCACCGGGCCGCCGGGCAGTTCGTCCTCGTACGCCGAGGCCGCGAACCGGTCGTACGCGGCGATCGGCTCGATGCGGCGGCGGCGCGAGATCGTGCCGTCCGGCGCCACCACGGCGAGGTGGCCGTCGACCGCCCGCACCCGTGCTTCCTCGCCGGATTCCGGGGCGGCGTGGGAGGCGTACCCGAAGCGGGTGTAGTGCGGGTCCTCCAGCCCGTCGGCGGCGAGGTGCCGGGCCCGGTCGCTGCCGTGGTTGACCACCCGCACGATCCCGTCGTGCCGGGTGGCGTGCAGCAGCCAGCCGGGGCCGGGCATGGCGACGACCCGGTCGCCCTCGTCGATCGGCGCGGTGGCCTCCCGCACCGTCCACGTGGGATGGTCGGCGGGCAGCAGCAGGCCGAGGAACGCCTTGCTGGCCCAGTACGGCGAGGCCGGCCCGGAGTAGGGCTGGGTGCACGGCAGGAACCGCTCGTACCAGCCGAGGCCGAGCAACCCGCGCTCGTCCGGCACGCCGCGCTCGGCGAAGTGCCGCAGGACGCCGCTGGCTATCCGGCGGGTGCGGCCGGCCGGCAGCGGGCTGGCGTCCATCAGCTCCCCGAGCCACAGCGGGGCGACGCCGGCGAACCGGTAGCACAGCGACCGGCCCTGGTGCACCGGCGCGCCGTCCCGGGCGAACATGTGCTGGTACTGGGTCAGGAAGGCGCGCAGCCGTTCCCGGTAGCGGTCGGCCCGGTCGCGGTCGCCGGACATCCGGGCCCACATCATCGGGTACAGGTGCATCGCCCAGCCGGCGTAGTAGTCGAAGCACCGCCCGTCGCCGTCGGTGTACCAGCCGTCGCCGACGTACCACTGCTCGATCCGCTCCAGCCCGCCGGCGATCCCGGCCGGGTCGTGCGGTGCGCCGACGTTGGCCAGGAACTGCTGGATCACCACCGGGAACAGCACCCAGTTGCTCTGCCACGTCCGCTTGCCGGTGAAGCCGGCCAGCCAGCCCACGACCCGCTCCCGCACCCGGGGGTCGAGCCGGTCGAACAGCCACGGGCGGGTCTCGTGCAGCGCCAGCGCGATCGAGGCCGCCTCCACGATCTGCTGGGAGCAGTCGGCCGGCGCCGGCCACGCGTACCGGTGGCCGGGATCGGTGCCGTGGGCGAGCCCGTCGGCGTACCGCTCGATGAGGGCCGCGGGCACGTCGCCGCCGGCGCCGGCGATGCGGAACGCGGCGAGCAGGAAGGTGCGGGCGTACCCCTCCAGGCCGTCGCTCTCCAGGCCGGCGCCGCCGGGCCGGCCGGGCAGGCGGACCTGGGCGAAGCCGGGCGCGGCGAAGGGCACCACCGCGTCCAGCAGGTGGTCGGCGGCGGACTCCCAATGCGCCCGGGTCCATCCGGTGTGGGGCGAGAGCCACGCGTCGAGCGGGGGCCCGGAAGTTAAAACGTTTGTCATCGATGAATCCGAGCATAGGGCCCGGCCCTGGGCCGATCAACACGAAGGCCCTGATCGCCATGATCAGGGCCTTCGGTGCCGGGCGGCCGGTCAGTCCGCGATCGTGATGCTGAAGGTGTCGATGTTGGCGTTGTCGCTCTGCTCGGCGCCCCGGCTGCTGAGCTCCACCAGCGTCGTGCCGGTGCCGAGCGGGCCGGCCGCCGTCTCGGCGGGCGCCGTGAGGATCCACTCGAAGGTGCGCTCGTGGCCCTCGGCGAGCTGACCACCCTCGAGGCCGCAGCTGACGCCGCTGCCGCCCGGCGGGACGGGCAGCTCGTCGCCGAGCCCGACGCAGACGGCGCTCGGCTCGATGCCCGGCCATCCGTCGACGCCGGCCGGAACCGCGACCGCGGTCCCCAGCCCGCGGTGCGCGGCGTCGCCGTTGTTGCGGACGGTGACCCGCACGGGGCCCGCGAAGGTGCCGTCCGGCTGGCGGGTGAGCGTCACGTCCGAGGCGGTCACGGCGAGGGCGCCGACCGTGTCCTGCACGTACGGCTGCGGCGTGCGCAACGAGCCGGAGGTGGCACGGAACAGCGCCGGGAACTCGGCGGTGACGTCACCGACCTGCACGCTGCCGGGCAGCGGCGCGATCCGCGCGAACGACTGGGGCGCGGCCGGCGACCGGAAGTGGACCCTGACGACCGCGGTAGCGCCCGGGGCGATGGCGTCGTCGAGGCCACAGCCGTAGCTCAGGCGAGCGTCGGCCCCGACGTCGATGCCGCAGCCCGAGGTGCCCTCGATGGTCTCCAGGGTGTCGGCGATCGGCTCGGTGATGGTGACGCCGCCGCTGAAGGGCTCGCTGCCCGTGTTGCGGACGGTGATGCGGACGACGCCGGCGTGGCCGGCCTCGGCGGGCTCCAGGATCAGCCTGGTGACCTGGACCGTCACGGCGTCGGCGGGAGCGGCGTGGGCCGCGACGCCGCCGCCGAGCAGGACGGAGCTTGCCGCGAGCGCGATGGCGCCCGCGCGCAGGAGGATGCGCATGGTGGTTTTCTCCCCGTGGATTGACTCCCGTGCGATTACCCGGACGACCCTAGCGAAGATCGGATGCCGCCACTGTCCCGAAGTCCACAAGGGGCGGTGGCGGGGGCCCGGCCGCTACCTCTCGAAGGCGCCGAGGTCCGGTGCCGACCCGGTGTAGGGCAGGCCGACGTTGGTGCCCTTGTCGACCAGGGTGCTGGTCGCGGCGGGGCGCAGGTGGGGCAGCGCGGGCAGGCTGCCGTCGGCCTGGCGCGCGGCGTCCCAGCCGGCCGTCGACACGCTCTGGAACTGGGCGTCGTTCAGGGTCAGGCCCAGGTTCCAGGAGTTGTTCGAGGCGGTCGTGCCGGTCAGGTTCGAGGTCGCGGTGCCGGTGTAGGCGACGTTGTTGCGCAGGTTGCCCCGGCCGACGGCGGCACCGGCGGAGTCGATGCCGAGCATGTTGAAGTTGGGGTGGTTGCCGTAGCCGGTGTTGTTGAAGTAGTCGTTGGCCACCGGGTGGTGGTTGGAGTAGAAGCCCGCGGCCCGGTTTCCGAAGGCGACCGAGAGGCGGACCGTGTGCTTCACCGCGCCGGCGTCGTAGTCGCCGCCGAAGCCGCCCACCTTGTAGCCGTTGCCGTTGCCGGAGGCCGTCGTCGTGCCCGGCACGTATCCGTTGCGCCAGGCCCACGAGCTCTCGATGGTCACGGGGGAGTAGGTGGAGATGAGGTCGAAGCCATCATCGGCGTTCCACCACGCGCGGCAACCCCGGAACACGTTCGCGGGCCGCCCGGCCGCCGTGTAGTGCGCACCGAAACCGTCGGCGTTCTCACCGGGTCCGTCCGAACTGCGCAGGTCGTAGTTGTCGTGCGAGTCCGTGTTGAGGACCAGGTTGCCGCCCCCGCCGTTGATGAACAGGCCGGTGCCCATGTGGTGGTGGGTGTTGAGCTGCTCGAAGGTGTTGTTGCTGCCGGAGATCCAGAGGCCCCAGGACTCGGCGTTCAGGCTGTTGTTCTGCGGCACGCCCCGGACCTCGAGGCCCTTGAGGTGCAGGTAGCTGCCGGTGACGTCGAATCCCTTGATCCGGCAGTTGTCGGTCATCCGGGCGAAGTCGAAGACCGGCTTCTCACCCGGGTATGCCCAGTAGCGGATCGGGCTGCCGGAGGCACCGCTCTTGTTCAGGGTGATCGCGTCGACCCGGCCCGTCTGGCTCGGGCAGGCGGTGGTCGCGCGGGTGTAGGCGTAGGTGCCGCCCCGGAAATAGACGGTGTCACCGGCCTGGGCCACGGCCTGCGCGCGGGCGATCGATGCCCAGGGGGCGGCCTGGGTGCCCGCCGCGCTGTCGCTGCCGGTCGGCGCGACGTAATAGACCGCCGCCGCGGCGGCCGGATCAGCGACGATCGCGACGGGGGCGACCGTGACGGCCGCGATCAGCAGCGCGCGCCTGACTGTCGTGGCGGTTCCCATCACAGGAATCCGTCCATGGCCGCCGTGGGCCGCCGCGTGCTGTCGTCCCAGGCCGAGCTGTTGTAATTGTTGAACGACGGGTAGCCCTCGGGCTCCCAGAAGAAGGTGCCCAGCCCGCCGAAGCCCTTGATCCCGGTGATGAACGCCCGCAGCGAGTCGCGGACCTGGGTGGGCTTGCCCACCGGGCCGCCGTACTCCACCTGCATGATCGGCTTGCCGTAGCTGCTCTGGATGGTCTGCATGTTGGCCAGCACGGTGGGCACGTTGCCGCCCTGGGCGTACGAGGACAGCCCGGTGATGTCCCACTTCCCGCCGTTGTCCCGGTAGGCGTTGAGGAAGTTCTGGACGCTGGCGAGGTTCTGCGGCTGGGCCACGTGCACCAGCACCGGGGTGTTCGGGAAGACCTGCTTGGACATCTCGTACGCGGCGCTCAGCAGCCCGGCCATCTGGGCCGGCCGGCTGATGCTGCCGGTCGGCTTGCAGATGCCCGAGTTGGTCTCGTTGCCGATCTTCACCCAGGCCGGCGTCACTCCGTAGTACTTGATGACGTTGCAGGAGTGGTAGACGTAGTCGTACATGGCCTGGCGCATCTGGCTGTAGGACATGCCGGCCCAGGCGGCCGGCGGGTTCTGCACGCCGACCGAGTTCCAGGTGTCGCCGAAGTGGAAGCCGATGAGGACCTGCATGCCGGCGTTCTTGGCGCGCTGCGCCAGCTGGGCGGTCTCCTCGATGCTGCAGTGGCCGTTGGCCGGGTCGCTGGACGGGTTGACCCAGGTGCGCAGGCTGACCGCGGTGATGCCGTACGCCTTGAGGATCGTGAACAGATCCTGCCGCACCCCGGCGCTGTTGTTCCAGTAGAAGCCGCGCGCCTCCAGCTGGGGCAGCCAGCTGACATCCGCGCCCTTGACGAAGGCCGCGGCCTGCGCCGGGCTCGCGGTGGCGCCGAGGCCCAGGGCGAGGGCGCCGGCGCTGGTCGCCGTGCCGAGCAGCAGACTGCGTCGGCGCAGCTGAACGGGTCTGGTCGGGACGCTGTCGGTCATCGTGGCTCCTCCGGTCCGAAGGCGGAATGACATCGATCATCATCAATTTATCCGCCCGGACACGAGCCGTCAATAAAACGTTTACATTCACGACATGATTCTTGGGCCCGGTGACCCCGGTGCCTGATGGGATCCGAGCCATGTAACCGTTTACACGGGTCCGGTCAACCCTTCATGCCCGAGGTGGCGACGCTGCGCACGAAATACCGCTGGGCGAACAGGAAGATCAGCATGACCGGCACGACGTAGAGGGCCGCCGCCGCGGCCTGCACGGTCGGGATGTAGTCCCCGTGCGGATTGCGGTAGGACTGGGTGATGGCCACCGAGAGCGTGGTGTGGTCGATGTCCAGCAGCAGCGCAGGCGCGAGGTAGTCGCCCCACATCCAGGTGAACGAGAGCAGCAG
Source organism: Actinoplanes sp. ATCC 53533 (assembly GCF_003947245.1). Lineage (NCBI taxonomy): Bacteria > Bacillati > Actinomycetota > Actinomycetes > Micromonosporales > Micromonosporaceae > Actinoplanes > Actinoplanes sp. ATCC 53533. Next base: position 67,382 of record NZ_QHHV01000083.1, read on the forward strand.
CGAGGTGAGCAGCACCGGCACCGACAGCGGCAGGAAGACGCGCAGGAAGATGCGCCCGTACCCGCAGCCGTCGATGATGGCGGCGTCCTCCAGGTCCTTGGGTATCGCGGCGAAGAACTGCCGGAACAGGAACACCAGGTAGGGCGAGGCGGCCAGGCCCCACAGCACCCAGGGCCAGTAGGTGTTCACCAGGCCCAGCCGGGAGTAGAGCACGTAGGTCGGGATCAGGGTGAGGATGCTGGGCAGCATCATCGTGGACAGCAGAATCACGAACAGGGGACGCTTGCCGGGCCCCTTCAGCCGGGCGAAGCCGAAGCCGACCGCGGCGCTGGAGAAGGTGACCAGCACGGCGTAGGTGGCGGACAGGAACAGCGAGTTCCCGGTGTACGCCAGAAAGTTGATCTGGGTGACCGCCTCGGTGAAGTTGCTCCACCGCGGCGCCTCGGGCAGGAAGGTGATCGGGATCGCGACCCACTCGGACTGCGTCTTGAGCGCGGCGAGCACCAGCCAGAGCAACGGTTCGGCGAAGAGCACGGCCAGCAGCATGAGCAGCACGTAGGTGCGGCCCGCGGCCGCCCGGTCAGTCGCTTTCACGATCCACCTCGTAGTAGACCCAGAACCGGCTGGAGCGCTGCATCAGCAGGGTGATGACCAGGATGATCACGAAGAACACCCACAGCATCGCCGATCCGTAGCCGAACCGCTGGTTGGCGAAGTACTCCTGGTACACCTGCACCATGTACAGGTGGGTGCTGGGCGGCACGTTGCCCACCGCGCCGATGCTGTTGGTCTCCGCCAGCAGCAGCGGCTGCACCAGCACCTGCAACGACATGATCACGCCGGTGACCGCCTGGAAGAGGATCACCGGCGAGCTCGAAGGTCGACACCCCCTCGACGACTAGGAGCACCTCATGCGCTCGGCCGCGCAGGCGCCGTCCGTCCCGCTCGCCGTCCGTCAGCGCCTGTGGCCGGCGCCGTCGCGGGAGCCGCGGCTGGGCAATGACGAGGACCAGCGGCCGGGACTGTCGCTCACCAGCCGGTTCCTGCGCCGGGACGGGCAGCCCTGGATCCCGGTCTCCGGGGAGCTGCACTACAGCCGGGTGCCCCGGGACCGGTGGGAGGAGCGGCTGCGGCTCATGCGCTCGGGCGGCATCACCGTGGTCTCCAGCTACGTGCCCTGGATCCACCACGTCGCCCACCGGGGCGCGCCGATCTTCGACGGCAACCGCGACCTCGCCGCGTTCGTGGACCTGTGCCGCGCCACCGGCCTGGAGGTCGTGCTCCGCATCGGGCCCTGGGTCCACGCCGAGATCCGCAACGGCGGCTTCCCCGACTGGGTGCAGCGGGCGCCGGTCGCCCACCGCAGCGACGATCCCGGCTATCTGGCGCTCGTCCGCGAATGGTTCGGTCAGCTCGGCGTGGCGGTGGCCGGGCGGTGCACGCCGGCCACCGTGCTGGCGATTCAGCTGGAGAACGAGCTCTACGACCAGCCGGATCACCTGGTCACCCTCAAGCGCCTGGCCCGTGCCGCGGGGCTGTCCGCGGCACTGTGGACGGCCACGGCCTGGGGCGGCGCCAAGCTTCCGGCGGCGGAGGTCATGCCGCTGTACGGCGGCTACGGCGACGGCTTCTGGACCGACGCAGGCGCGTCCTGGGACCCGTCCTTCCGGCAGCACTTCTTCTTCTCACACCGCTGGGACGATCCCGGCATCGGCGCGGACCTGCGCACCGGCGACATCGGCCCGGCGCGCGAGCCGCGGACATATCCGCCCGCCACGTGCGAGCTGGGCGGTGGCATGGCCACCGCGTATCACCGCCGGCCGCTGCCGTCGGCCCTCGACATCGCGGCCGTCGCCCACTGCAAGATCGGCAACGGCTCGGTCTGGCAGGGCTACTACATGTACGCCGGTGGCACGAACCCGCCCAGCGAGCACGGCACCCAGGAATCCCACGCCACCGGCTATCCGAACGACATGCCACCGCTCGGCTATGACTTCCACGCTCCCATCGGCGAAGCCGGCACCCTCGCGGCGAGCCACGCCGAGCTGCGGCGTCAGCATGCGTTCCTCGCCGCGTTCGGCCCGCAACTGGCCCAGGCGCCCAGCAGCCTGCCGGAGGTGCTGCCGGAGAATGTGGACGACACCACCACGCTGCGGTGGGCGCTGCGCGGCGGGTTCCTCTTCCTGGCCTGGCACCAGCCGTATGTCGCGCTGCCGACCTACCGGGGCGCCCGGTTCCAGGTGACTAGGGAAGCAGAGCAAGTTCTGCTTCCCTCCCGGCCGGTCGACATCCCGCCCGGGACGCTGGCCCGGTGGCCGGTCGCGCTGGACGTGCGGGGCGTACGCGTCGACTGGGCCACCGCGTCCGTGCTCACCGTCCTGCCGGGCGAGATCCCGACGCTGGTGCTCTGCGCCGAGCCGGGCATCCCGGTGGAGCTCGCTGTCCCCACCGAGGGCGGCCCGGGCCGAGCCGTGCACACCGTCGAACCCGCCCGGGAGCCGGTGCGGCTGCGCCGCGGTGCACGCACGCTCGACGTCCTCGTGCTGTCCGCCACGGACGCCGGCATCGCATGGGTCGATGAGACCGGCGGCGAGGCCGGTCGCCGGCTGATGCTGTCCGGGGCCGACCTCGGCTGGGGTGCGGACGGCCGGGTCGTCGCGAGGACCACCGGCCCCGCACCCGACGTCCTGGTCTACGACCCGGCGCGGCGGGCGTTCCGACCGCTGCCGCTGCACGGCGAGGCTCGCGACCTCGCCGCGGAGGTGCCCACAACGCCGCAGCGGCCGGCGGGCAGCGCGGTTCCCGCCGGCTACGGCCGGCGGGAGTCCCGCCAGTCCGCGCCCTCGGCCGCCGTCTTCGACTCGCTGGCCGCCGTCTATCGGCTGCGCCTGCCCGCGTGGGCGGGCCGGCCCGAGCTGGACGCGCTGCTCCGCATCGAGTGGGCCGGAGACGTGGCGCAGGTGCGGGTCGACGGCCGTCCGGTCACCGACCGCTTCTGGGACGGCTCGACCTGGCTGGTCAGCCTCCGGGACGCCGGCTGCACCCCCGCCTCGGAGGTCACGCTGCACATCCTGCCCCTGCCGGCGGATTCGCCCGTCCACCTGCCCGCGGACGCGGCCGAGCGCGCCGCCGCGAGCCCGGGGCAGCTGCTCGCCGTCGACCACGTCCGGGTCGAGGCGCGGCACACCTGGCGCGAGGCCACTCCCGCGCCCCGGGCCAGCCCGGAGGAGGCCGAGCTGGCCCCGGTGCGCGGCGTCATCGACGTCGACCTGCCCGGGCCGCGGATCAGCCGGCACGTCTACGGCCACTTCGCCGAGCACCTCGGCCGCTGCGTCTACGGTGGATTCTTCGTCGGTGCGGACTCCGCCATCCCGAACGAGGGCGGCATCCGGCTCGACGTCGTGCGGGCGCTGCGGGATCTCGGGATACCGAACCTGCGCTGGCCCGGCGGCTGCTTCGCCGACGAATACCACTGGCGCGACGGGATCGGCCCCCGCGAGCACCGGCCGCGGATGGTCAACAGCCACTGGGGCGACGTCGTCGAGGACAACAGCTTCGGCACCCACGAGTTCATGGCCCTGTGCGACCTGCTCGGCGCCGAGCCCTACATCGCGATCAACGTCGGCAGCGGCAGCGTCCGCGAGGCCGGCGAGTGGGCCGAATACCTCACCCGCGCCGACGACAGCCCGATGGCCGCGCTGCGCCGGGCGAACGGCCGCGACGAGCCTTGGCGGGTGCGGTTCTGGGGCCTGGGCAACGAACCGTGGGGCTGTGGCGGCGGGATGCGCGCTGAGGCGTACGCCGACCTCGCGCGCGTCTTCGGGACCTACAGCCGCGACCACGGCGGCAACCACCTCTACCGGATCGCGGCCGGCGCCAACAGCGACGACTACCGCTGGACCGAGGTGCTGATGAAGGCGCTGGGCCGCACGCTCAGCTCCACCACCGCCGGAGGACACGGCGCCGGCACCTTTCAGGCGATCTCCCTGCACCACTACACGGTTTCCGGCTCCTGGGAGCACAAGGGCAGCGCCACCCGGTTCGACCGCGAGGAGTACTACTGGACGATGGCCAAGGCGGCCCGCATCGAGGAGGTCCTCGCCGGGCACGCCCGGATCATGGACGTGTACGACCCGGACAAGACCGTCGGCCTGGTCCTGGACGAGTGGGGCACCTGGCACGACGTCGAGCCGGGCACCCATCCGGGCTTCCTGTTCCAGCAGAACACCCTGCGCGACGCGCTCGTCGCGAGCCTGCATCTCGACGCCTTCCACCGGCACGCCGACCGCCTCGTCATGGCCAACATCGCGCAGACCGTCAACGTCCTGCAGGCCATGCTGCTGACCGACGGCGAGGCGCTCGTCCTGACCCCCAGCTACCACGTCTTCGCCATGAACAAGGACCACCAGGACGCCGACTCGCTGGCCGTCCGGCTGCCGGCGCCGCCACCCGTACGCCGGGTCGCGGGCACCGACCTGGCGACCTTCCACGCCACCGCCAGCCGCCGGGACGGCCAGGTGCTGATCTCGCTGACCAACCTCGACGCCGACCGGGGCCTCGCCGTCGAGCTCGACCTGCGCGGCGCACACCTCGGCACCCCCACGGCGACCGTGCTCACCGCCGAGTCGCTCACCGCGCACAACACCCCGCAGGACCCGCGAGCCGTACGCCCCCGGGCGCTCGACGAGGCGCGGATCGAGGGCGGACTGCTGCGCGTCCAGCTCCCGCCGCACGCCTTTGCCACCGTCCAGCTCCCAGTGCTCAAATGACCCGGCAACCCGGCCCGGCGCGGCGGGGGGCCGCCGGCCCGGAGCACGCCGGGGCAGGCGGTACGATCAGGCACCAAAGTGGCCCGGACCGGACGATGATCATGCCCACCCCGAGAGTCACGATCGCGCAGGTCGCCGCGGAGGCCGGCGTGTCGGCCATGACCGTCTCCAACGTCATCAACGCGCGCCCCGGCGCGTCGGAGCCGACCCGCCAGCGCGTCCTCGATGTGGTGGAGCGGCTCGGCTACACCCCGCCCAGCGCCCGCAACGGCAAGCGCGGCGGCACCGGCCTCATCGGCGTTCTCACCCTGGATCTGACCGGCGACTACAGCCTCGAAATCGTCCGTGGCATCGCCGAGGAGATCGCCGACGACGAACGTGAGCTGCTGTTGAACGCCTCCCTCGACGCCATCCGGGAGCGCGACCGGATCGCGTTCTTCGCCAACGGTCTCGTCGACGGGCTGCTGCTCATCGCCCCCGTCCTCGAGCCGGAGACGGTGCGGGAAGTCCGGGCGGGCGAGCTCCCGGTCGTGGTCATCGATCCGCGGCGCCTCGACCTGGACCTGCCCAGGGTGACGGTCGACAACTACGACGGCGTACGGGCCGGCACCGACCACCTCCTCGAGGCCGGCCACCGGCGCATCGCCTACATCCGCGGCGAGGAAGACCACGAGAGCACCGAGCTGCGCTACCGGGGTTACGCCGACGCCATCCGGCTGGCCGGCTTCCAGCCGGACCCCGCCCTGGTGGCGTCGTCCAACTTCAACCACCAGGGCGGCGTACACGCGGCCAGGCAGCTGCTGACGACGCAGCGTCCCACCGCCATCGTCTGCGGCGCGGATCCGATAGCCTTCGGCGCCCTCGACGCCGCCCGGACGCTCGGGCTCCGCGTGCCCGAGGACGTCTCGATCGTCGGCTTCGACGACCTGCCGCAGGCGGCACACAGCACCCCGCCGCTGACCACCGTGCGGCAACCGCTGCACGACATGGGCCGGGCGGGCACCCGGGCGCTGCTGTCCCTCATCGCGCGCCAGCCCTTGGCGACCGACGACATCCGCCTGACCACGAAGCTCATCGTCCGGGCGACGACGGCAGCTCTCGGTGGGCCTGAGCCCCGCTGACCTCGGGTGTGCTGAGCTCCTTCGGCCAGGTGGTCGTCGAGGACATGGGTGACAATGCCGGGGTGGACCCGGCGCCTGAGGCGAGCGTGCAGGGTGCGCGGCCGTGGCCGGAACGGCGCCGCCGTGCCGTGATCGTCGGCGCCGTCGTCGCATACGCGCTGCTTGCGGCCGTGTGCCGGCCCCTGACCGGTCCCGCTCTCGGCGCCGTTCTCCTCGCGGGGACACCGCTGTGCTGGCTCGGTGTGCGCCGCCGGCCCCGCCGCGCGCGGTCGGCCGGCGCACGCTCGGCGGCGGTGTGGCTGGGCTTGGCCGGGCTGGCCGCGGCCTTCGAGCTCGGCCTCTGGCTGGGTCCGGACGATTCCGCGTACCCGACGCTGAGCACGCTCGCCGATCCGGTGCTGAGCACCTACCCCGGCCGGGTGCTCGGCTATCTGGTGTGGGTCGGCTCCGGCGTGTGGCTGGTGAGCCGATGACACCGCGCGCGGTCATCATCGCCGGCTTCGCCGCGATCCTGGCCCTGGCGATCACCGTCGACCGGTACGCCCGGCGAGCGGGATCGGGCGTGCGGCCATTCTCTACAACGCTGGCCGCGGCCCTGCGCTCGCGTGGCGGGCGCGTCGTCGTCTTCGGTGCCTGGCTCTGGCTCGGCTGGCACTTCCTGGCCCGGTAGCGGCCGGCCACCGGAAACGAGAGGGAAGGACGGGGCAGCGCTCAACCGCGATCGCGCTCCCGCCCACCGGTGATCGCCGACAACGGATCAATGACACGCGATGTCCCGGCTGAACGATTCGGGCTGCCGTGGGGTATTCCCAGATGGCATCGCACAACCCGAGAGAGAGGATCACATCGATGAACCCACGCTGGAGCCACCGCGCCGGAGCGGGTCTCGCCGCGGCGGCCGGCGCCACGGCGCTGGTCATGCTGGTCGCCTCACCGGCGACGGCCAGCCCCTTGTTCTGTGGCGCGGGGCGCGGCCTCACCGCGCAGAACGCCATCCAGGGCGCGTTCGACGACGCGCGGAACTCGGCGCAGTCCGAGGGCTACTACGGCGCATGCACGCTGTCCGGGGAGCCGCAGATCTTCGAAGTCTTCAACGACCCCTACTTCGGGCACATCTTCCGCGCCCAGGTCAACGTCTCCTGCGAGAGATAGGCCACCGCATCCGCGTCAGGGCCCGTCTGGTCGAAGGCTTGATCGCCGCCGATCAGGCGGGCGCCGACCGGTCGGATAGGACGGAATGTGTCCTCTTCGCCTCCTAGGCTGCCGTCATGACCAACCGTTCCACGGCCGTGCCGCGGCTGTCCTGGTCCGACGTGTGTGGCCGGCGCCTTGACCGGCACGGGCTGTCCGCCCCGGTAGGCGACGGCAAACCCGCTGATGCCGTCGCCGCCATGTGCGGCGCGCATGCTCAGGTGCTGTCCGCCGCCGAGGTGTCGATCGGGCTGCGCGTCCCCGGTGCCACCCGGGCCGATGTCGCCGATGCGCTGTGGCGCGAGCGGAGTCTGGTCAAGACGTTCGGGCCGCGCGGCACCGTGCACCTGCTGGCGACCCGTGAGCTGCCGTTGTGGACCAGCGCGCTCGGCGCGATCCCACCGTCCGCGACCGTCATGCCCGGCGACGTGCGGCTGACCCCCGACCAGACCGACGAGGTCGTCGCCGCGATCGCGGCGGCGCTGGCCGGCGCGGAACTGACCATCGACGAGCTCGGCGCCGAGGTGGCCGCCCGCACCGGCCCCTGGGCCGCCGACCCGGTGATGCCGGCCTTCGGGGGCATGTGGCCGCGCTGGCGGCAGGCCCTGCACCTGGCCGCGCACCGCGGGGCGCTGTGTTTCGGCCCGAACCGCGGGCGGAAGGTCACGTACACCAGCCCACGGCGGTGGCTACCCGAATTCCAGCCGGTCCCCGCCCCCGACGCCCTCGCCGGCCTGGTCCGGCGATATCTGCACGCGTACGGCCCGGCCACACCCCGGCAGTTCGCGCAATGGCTGTCCGCGCCTCGCCGCTGGGCGACCGAATTGTTCGAGTCCCTCGCCGGCGAACTGGAACAGGTCGAGGTCGCCGGCAGCCCCGCTTGGGTCCGTGCCGGCGACACGGCGCCGCCGCCCGCGCCGCCGCACGGGGTGCGGTTGTTGCCATACTTCGACGCTTACACCGTCGGCTGCCACCCGCGTGAGCGGGTCTTTCCCGGACCCGCCGCGCAACGCGCGCTCGCCGGCGGCCAGGCCGGCAACTTCCCGGTGGTGCTCATCGACGGCACCGTGGCCGGCGTCTGGCACGGTCGCCGCTCCGGGCGCGGGCTGAGCGTCACGGTCGAGATGCTCACCCCGCTCACCGGCGCCGGGCGCCGCGAGCTCGCCGACCGGGTCGACCGGATCGGCGAGATCCTGGAGTGCGAACCCCGGCTGACCATCGGCACGGTGACCGTGGGCGGCCACGCGTAGCCGGTTTGGCGGGTCTGGTCACGATGGGCAGATGGCCGACATCTCACCGCCCCGTCCGGAGCCGGTCGACGGCCTTCGGCTCCGGCCGCCCCGGCACCGGCTGGACCGGCGCTTCATCGCCTGGCGGACCCTGCAGGCCCTGCTCTGGGCGGTCGGCGTGCTGGGCACGCTGGGTGCCATCCACGGGTACGCGGAGAGCACCCGCCCGTGGCTCGGCCCGGTCCTGCTCGTCGCCGGCCCGATCTACGCGGTCAACATCGCCGTCATGCCGACCTGGCGATACCTCGTGCACCGCTGGGAGGCCACCGACGACGCGGTGTACGCGCTCGGCGGCTGGCTGACCCGGAAGTGGCAGATCGTGCCGATCTCCCGGATCCAGAGCATCGACACCGAGATCGGGCTGATCCAGCGGTGCCTGGGGCTCGCCACCATCACGGTCACGACCGCGTCGTCGGAAGGCAAGGTCATGATCGAGGGCCTGGACGTGCGGATCGCCGAGGCGACCGTGGACCGGCTGCGCGAGGTGGCCGCGGCGACCGGGGGCGATGCCACGTGACCGCGCGAGCTCCCGCCGAGGAGCCCTGGCGGCGCCTCAGCGTCCGCGTCGTCTACCTCGACCTGATCCGGGTGGCGCTCTCGCTGGCCACCGGCTATCTCGGCACCGTACTTCGCGACGACCCGGTGTGGCCGTTGATCGCCGGCTCCTGCGCCGGGCTCCTCGGCGCCCTCATCGATCTCATCCGCTGGCGGACGACCCGCTACCGGATCACCCCGCAGCGGGTGGAGATGCGCAGCGGCTGGCTGGCCCGCAAGCACCGGATCGTCGCCCGGGACCGGATCCGCGGCGTCGACAGCTCGGCACGGGTGCTGCCCCGGCTGCTGGGCCTCCGTACCGTCCACATCGGCTCCGGCGAGTCCGAGTCGTCCTTCAAGCTCGACGGCCTGGACCACCAGCACGCCGTCCGGCTCCAGCAGGAGCTCATGCCGGGCGCGCTGCCGAGCGCGGTGCCAGGCGCGCTGCCGGGCGTGACGCCGGGCCCGCTGCCGGGCGTGACGACGGATCTCAGGCCGGAGCAGGCGCCGGGCGCGACGCCGGAGCCCGGGGCGCGGGATCCGGAGACGGTCATCGCCCGCCTGCGCCGGGACTGGGTGCCGCTGAACGTCGTCACGGTCTGGTCGGTGTTCGCCGTCGCCAGCCCGCTCTTCGGCGCGTACTGGCTCCTGCGCCCGGTCGGCGTCGACCTGGTCGACCTCGGGCGCGGGTTGTCGGGCTGGGAGTCGCGCGGGCTGGGCTGGAACGTCGCTCTCGCCCTGGTGATCGCGTACCCGATCGGAATCGCGGTCACGACCGGCGCGTTCCTGCTGGGATACTGGAACTTCGAGCTGGTCCGCAAGGGCACACCGCCGGACACGGCCCTGGTGACGCGCCGGGGCCTGCTGAACACGCAGACCGTGCAGCGCACCGACGAGCGGCTGCGCGGGATCGCGTTCGAGGAGCCGCTGGCGTGGCGCTGGCTGCGGCTCACCGAAACCAAGGTGATCGCGACCGGGCTGCGCCAGGTCGGCGAGTCCGCGACCAGCGGCGTCCTGCCCCGGATCCGGCTGGGCGAGGCCCGCGACCTCGCCGCGAAAATCCTGCCTGACGGCAGCCGGCCATTGGAGACGGCGCTGCACCGGCATCCGCGGGGTGCGCTCGTACGGCGGCTCGGCTGGGCGGTGTACGGCCCGGCGCTCGCGTCCGGGGCGCTGCTGCTGTTCGGCCTCGCCGGCGCGCTCCCGGACTGGGTGTGGCCGCTTCCGCTGACTCTGGTGCCGCTGACACTGCCGGCCGCCGTGGTGGCGTACCGGTCACTGGGTCACGGACTCGCCGGGCGGTACCTCGTCGTCCGCCGTGGCGTGCTGCGCCGCCGCACCGTGGCGTTGCAGCGGCGCGCGGTGATCGGCTGGACCTTCGAGCAGTCGATTCTCCAGCGCTGGGGCGGCCGGATGACGGTCGGCGTCGCGACGGCCGCGGGCGGCCGCTACTACACGGCGCCGGACATGAGCGTCGAGCAGGCCCTGGCCTTCGTCGCCGGGGCGACGCCGGAACTCGCACGCCCCTTGGCCACGCCCGGCTCAGGAACGGCTCCGTGAAGGCGCGGCGGGGTCCGCACTGGGTTGAGCGGTGGTCACGGTTGCCCTCGATCCGGGTGCGGCGCTGCCCGGCCCGCGGCGAGCAGGTCGATCGCGAGGCCCAGCGAGCTGGTGAGCATCCGGGTGCGCCCGTCGTTGCAGGCCACCAGGGCCGCTGTGGACCGGTCCGCGGAGACCGCGGCGGTGGCCACCCACCGGGCGTTGGATCCTTGCTGGGCGTAGGCGACGCGATCACGGAGCGGCCCGTCCCCGGGTGTCCACCATCCCATCGCCTGCTCGGTCTTCGGTCCCGCTGGGCGGGTGGTCAGCCGGTCCAGCGACTGCGTGCTCAGCAGCCGGTCCGGCGTGTCCAGGAAGGTGCGAATGAATGCCGACCAGTCGTGCAGGCTCAGGTGCAGGCGGCCGGCCGGTGTCAGGACGGTGGCGTTGTCGGGCGGGTGGCTGAGCGACGTGCCGGCGGGGTCGACGGCGGGGCCGCGGCCCAGACCGAGGCCCAGGGCGGACCAGCGGGCGCGGTGACCCCAGGGCTGCCGCGGCCCGGGCGGCCCGAACCCGGCGCTGGTGATCCTCAGCGGCCGGAGCAGCTCGGCGGCGAGCACCTCCTCGAAGGGCTCCCCGGCGATCCGCTCCAGCGCCGCACCGGCGATGGCGTAGCCGAGGTTGGAGTAGCGGAACCGGCCCGGGCTCGCCGGCGCGCGGGCCAGCGTCTCCTCGGCCAGGCGGGCCCGCTGGACCGGTGGCGGCGTGGGATCGGCCAGTGCGGCCCGCAGCTCGGCCGGGGTGGGGTTGGCCGGCATCCCGGCCGTGTGGGTGAGCACCTCGGCGAGGGAGACCTCCCGCCAGCCCGGGTGGGCGGACGCGGTGTCGAGCAGCTCCGACACCGGGGTGGACCACCGCAACCGGTCACGCTCCACGAACCGGGCCACCGCCGTGGCCGTCATCGCCTTCATGCACGATCCGATGTGCCACCGGTCGGTGACCTCGACCGGGACGCCGCCGCCGCGGACCCGTTCGCCGCGCACCACGACGAGCGGCTCTCCCACCGCGGGCACCAGCGCCACCCCGATGCCCGGCGCGCGGGTCCGGCGGTGGTATTCCCGCACCAGGTCGGTGATCGCGGATCGGGACGTCAGGGTCACTGTTCCTCCCAGGACACGGACGGGCGAAGATCCATCACGGCGGACAGGACCGCGAGGAGCGGGATGACGTGCTGGTGGCGCACGGCGTAGGTGCCGCGCTCCGGCTGGTGGATGACGCCGGCGGCCAACAGCTCCTTGAGGTGGTGGAACAGCTGCCCGGACGAGGGCTGGTCCAGCCGCTTGGCCAGCTCCGCGGTGGTGCGGCCGTGCCGCAGCAGCTCGACGGCGATCCGCACCCGGGTCGGGTTGGCCAGCGCGGCCAGCACGGTGGCGCTGTGCTCGGGCGGTGCGGAGCGGATCTCCGCCCAGTCGCGCTCGACCTGCCACGCCAGCGTCTGACCGTCCCAACCGCCGACCCCCGCGTACACCAGGGTTTCCGCTTTGCCGTCGCCCTCCAGGCGATGCACCAGCTGCTCGACCACCTGCGTGTCGGCCGGCGGCCGGGCCCGCGCGGAGGCCGCGGCCTCCAGCGCGGCGACCCGCTCGGCGAGGTCGGTGAGCGCTCGGGCGGTCTCGGCATCCATGCCGGTACGGTACTCCAATACTCCAGAATTCTAAAGTCGTCTGTACCCATACCCCCCAAGGGTATGGTAGGTTCTCCGGCATGGACGAACGGGCGTTCCTGGTCGTCGGCTACGACAGCGCCGAGCTGCTCGATATCGCCTGCGTGACCTCCGCGCTGCAGATCGCCAACCGGATCGGCGCCGATCCTCCTTACCGGACGGTCCTCGCCACCCCCGGCAAGCGCGACATCACCTGCGACTCCGGGCTGCGGCTGTGCGCCGGCGCGAGCCTGGAGCGGTTCAACGAGCCGCTGGACACGCTGCTGGTCTCCGGCGGCCTGGGCCACGAGGCGGCGGCGGCGAGCCCGCTGCTGGTCGGCCACGTGCGCCGGCTGGCCACGCTCGCGCGCCGGGTGGCGTCGGTCTGCACCGGGTCGACGGTGCTCGCGGAGGCCGGTCTGCTGGCCAACCGCCGCGCCACCACGCACTGGCGGTTCGCCGCGCGGCTGGCGCACCGCTACCCCGATGTGCTGGTCGACCCCTGCCCGATCTACATCCGCGACGGTGACATCGCGACCTCCGGCGGCGTCACCAGCGCCCTCGATCTGACCCTGTCCTTCATCGAGGAGGATCACGGTGTGGCGCTCGCCCGCGGCGTCGCGCTGGGCACGGTCGCCTATCTGCAGCGGCCCGGCGGTCAGGCCCAGATGAGCATGTTCCTGGGCCCCGGCACCACCGAGGACCTGCTGGTGCGGCGCATCACCGGCCACATCGTGAGCCACCCCGACCACGACCTGAGCGTGGCGACGCTGGCCCGGCGGGCCGGCGTCAGCGAACGGCACCTGTCGCGTCTGTTCCTCGTGGCCGTCCGCGAGACTCCCGCGCAGTACGTGCGGCGGGTCCGCACCGAGGCGGCGGCGCAGCTGCTCGTGTCGACGCGGTTGCCCCTCACCGCGGTGACGCGACGGTGCGGCTTCGGCTCCACGGAGTCGCTCCGGCAGGCCTTCCTCGATCGCTACGACACGCCACCGTCGCGATATCGGCGCGAGCGCGCGACGAAGCCGCCCGCCGTGCCGTCCTGACCGGCCTCAGGCGGTGGTGTGCCGCACCCACGGCACCAGGCGGCTCTCCAGCAGCACCAGCGCGTAGAAGAGCGCGATGCTCATCAGCGCCAGCAGGGCGATCGCGGCGAACGCCAGGGCCGTGTCCGCGCCCGCGTTCTGGATCACGAAGCCGAGCCCGGCGGTCGCCCCGAACCACTCGCCCACCAGGGCACCGATCACGGCCAGCGGCATCGCGGTCTTCAGGCCCACCATGATCTGCGGGCCCCTTCGCGGCCGCCTCGACACCGGGCCGGCCGACGATGAACTGGGTGGCCGCGTCGATGCTCCCGGCGGTCAGCCCCTGAGCCATCTGCTGGGCCGGCATGGTGACCCAGCGGATGCCGGCCGGGTCGGTGCCGGTGAGCTTCGCCCACGGCTCGAAGAGCACCCGCACGACGCCGCCGGGAAGGTAGGCGATGGTTGTGCCGGCTGGTGCCCACCGGAGCGTGCCATTGACCTTCGTCGCTGGCTCTCACTACGCTCCCTTTACGCTTTTCGTGGCATTCTCTGGAAAGTTTCGAGGATTCATGGCCGACGTCTTCGCCAACCCGGTGCTCTCCGGGTTCCATCCCGATCCGAGCGTCTGCCGGGTCGGCGCGGACTACTACCTGGCCTGTTCCAGCTTCGAATACTTCCCCGGCGTACCGATCCTCCACAGCCGGGATCTGGTGCATTGGACCCAGCTCGGCAACGCTCTCGACCGGCCGGCCCAGCTGCGCCTGCCGCCGGGCACCGTCTCGTCGGGCGGAATCTACGCGCCCACGCTGCGCCACCACGACGGCCGCTTCTGGCTGATCACCACGAACGTGCAGGGTGACGGCAATCTGCTGGTGACGGCTACGGACCCGGCCGGACCCTGGTCCGACCCGATCCGGTTGCCCGGCGTGGCCGGCATCGATCCGGACCTGGCCTGGGACGAGGACGGCAACTGCTGGTGCACGTACGCCGGCGTGGGACAGGTGCGGATCGATCCGCACACCGGGGAGTCGTTCGGCGAGCCGCGCCGGATCTGGTCGGGCACGCCGGGCGCCAAGGCCCCGGAAGCGCCCCACCTGTACCGGATCGGCGAGTACTGGTACCTGCTCATCGCCGAGGGCGGCACGGAGCGGGGCCACGGCGTCTCCATCGCCCGTGGCCGCACGCCCGCGGGCCCGTTCGAGCCGTGCCCGGCGAACCCGATCCTCACCCACCGCGGCACCGAGCACCCGATCCAGAACACCGGGCACGCCGACCTGGTGCGGGCGCCCGACGACTCCTGGTGGATGGTGCTGCTCGGGGTGCGGCCGCGCGGCGGCACGCCGGGCTGGCACGTGCTCGGCCGGGAGACGTTTCTCGCGCCGGTGAGCTGGGTCGACGGCTGGCCGGTCGTCGGCGGGTTGTCGACCGCGCCGCCCGTGCCGGCCTGGCCGTTGCTGCCGGGCCGGGCCGACCCCGTTCGCGACGATTTCGATCTCAGCGAGCTGCACCCGCGCTGGATCTCGCTGCGGCAGCGCCCCGCGGATCTCTGCACGACCAAGGAGCGGACCGGCTGGCTGACCCTGCACGGCGGCGGCGGGTCGCTCGACGATCTCGACGTGACCTTCGTCGGCCGCCGCCAGCAGCACCTGTCCTGCCGGGTGCGCGCGCTGGTCGATCCGGCGGCGGGCCGCGGCGGCCTCGCCGTACGCCTGGACGAGCACCACCACTACGAGATCGAGGTGGCGGCCGGCGAGGCGCTGCTGATCAGCCGCATCGGGCCGCTGCGATCCGTCGTCGCGCGGCGGCCGGTGCCCACCGGAGCCGTGGTGCTCCGGATCGAGGTGACCGCGACGGAGTCGGTGCGCGATGCTCGCAGCGGTCCCGACACGCTGTCCTTCGGGGTCGAGGAGCCGGACGGCACCATGGCGACGCTCGGCGCGCTCGACGGCCGGTATCTGTCCACCGAGGTCGCCGGCGGTTTCACCGGTCGCGTCATCGGCATGTACGCCGCTGCGGGCACCGTCCACTTCGACTGGTTCGACTACGAGCCCGCCGACGCCGGCCCGAACGGCGGCTCCGATGAGTGACGGATCTCAAGGTCGGGCGCCGGACGGCGGCCACCGCGGCGGCGACCCGTCCAGGCCGGTGACCATCGCCTACATCGCCGAGTCGGCCGGCGTCTCGGTGCCCACCGTGTCGAAGGTGATCAACGGGCGGTCGGGCGTCTCGGCGGACACCCGGGCCCGCGTCGAGGATCTGGTCAACCGGCACAAGTACCGCAAGCCGGTCGCGGCGCACCGCAGCAACGTGGTGGAGCTCGTGTTCCGGGAGCTGGAGAGCCTGTGGGCCGTGGAGATCATTCGCGGCGTCGAGCGGGTGGCCCGCCGGCACCGGGCGGGCGTGCTGGTGTCCAACTTCGGCCTGCACGACTCGACCGTGCCTACGGCGTGGGACGACACGGTCGCCCGGCGGCCACACTGCGTGCTGTCCGTGGCACAGCTCTCCGCGGCCGAGCGTGCGGAGCTCACGGCGAAGGGGATCCCGTTCGTCGTGTTCGACCCCACCGGCGAGCTGCCGGACGACGTCCCGTTCGTCGGCGCCACGAACTGGAGCGGTGGCCGCGCGGCGACCCGTCATCTCCTCGGGCTCGGCCATCGCCGGATCGCGATGATCAGCGGTCCGGATCACGTGCTGTGCTGCCGGGCCCGGCAGGACGGCTATCGGTCGGCGATGGAGGCGGCGGGCCTGTCCGCCGGACCCGAGCTGCTGGTGCATGCCGACCTGACCAGGGAGGACGGCTGCGCGGCGGCGGCCCGCCTGCTGGCCCGCCCGGAGCGCCCGACGGCGATCTTCGCGTCCAACGACCTGCAGGCGCTCGGGGTCTACCAGGCCGCGCGGAAGGCCGGGCTGCGCATTCCGGAGGACCTGAGCGTGGTGGGCTTCGACGACCTGCCGGTGGTGGCGTGGGTGGAGCCGCCGCTGACCACCGTGCACCAGCCGCTCACCGAGATGGCCGTGGCGGCCACCGAGCTGGCGATGTCCCTGGGCCGCGGCGAGCAGGCGCCGCAGATCGGCCTGGAGATCGCCACGACGCTGACCGTCCGGAACAGCACGGCGCCACCCAGCGGGTGACGCCGTGCCCCGGTCAGCTCCTCAGCTGGCGCTGCCCGTTACCGAGGTGCCGTTCTTGGTGATGACGTAGGTGATCTGGGTGCCGCTCCAGAAGTGGAAGGTCAGGGTGACCCGGCCGTCGTTGACCTCGTTGAAGAACTCGGGTTTCAACGTGATCGTGCCGGCGGTGTAGTCGGGCTGGAAGTGGGTCCAGAACTCCTTGTAGGAAGTCCAGTTGGCCGGGCCGGCGGGGGTGCCGTCGGCGTACCTGGCCTCCATGGTGGCGAGCTGGTCGCCGCGGAACTGGGTGGGGATGGCGAGCGCGCTCGTGGTGCCGGTCGCGTTCCCCTGGGTCGGCGGGTCGAAGGAGATGATGCTGATCGACCACGGCAGGCCCGCCGAGAAGCGTGCCTCGATGGTGGCGTTGACGCCGTAGGCCCGGTTGCCGGCCAGCCGGGTCACGGCCGCCGCGGTCAGGGTGAGCGTGCTGCCGGACACCGTGTAGTCGGTGCCGTTGACGAGATCGGTGTTGCCCTGCCGCAGACCCTGAAAGGACGTGCCGTTGAGGTTGAGGGTGAGCGTCTTGCTGGTGATGGCGCCGCTGCGGGGCACGTACACCTGATCCGAGGACGCGGTGGCCGAGCGGGTCGTCCAGCCCGTCTTCATCATGGCGAAGACACCCGGGTCTCGCCAGCGCAGCTCGTCGCGGTTCAGGAACTGGCCGGCGTCCCACACCATGGTGGTGAGGTTCCGGGTCCGGGCGTGGTAGCCGACGGCCTCGATGAACTTCAGGAACTCGCCGCGCTCGATGACGCCGGGCCGGTTGTGGTCCCAGTTGAGCAGGGCCCATTCCCCGATGATGACCGGGATCCCGCGGGCGACGAAGGTGTCGCGGACCCGGTCGAAGGTCCCGGTCAGGTCCTGTTCCACAGCGGCGTTGTAGCGGGTGCCGCCGGCGATGTTGACGCTGAACGGCCACCATCCGTAGAAGTGGACGGTCGCGGCGAGGTTGGGATCGCGCAACTGGTCGAACGTCGCCGTCAGCGCGTCCAGCCGGGCCTGCTCCCCGCTGGTGTGCAGGGTCGGCAGCACCAGCAGCCGGGTGGCGTTGTTCCCGCCCGACCGGCGGACCAGCCGGACGAAGTCGGCGTTGAGCTCCTGCACCAGCTGGTCGCCCTGCGCGTCGCCGGAGGTGCCGGTGAACTGCGGCTCGTTGATGCTCTCGAACACCAGCCGCGCCGAGTGGTCGCGGAACGCGGCGGCGAGCTGGGTCCACAACGCGTCATACCTCGCGAGCACGCCCGCGCGGTCCCCGGGATAGGTGTTGATCCACTGCCAGGAGTCGTGATGGAGGTTGATCATCACGTAGAGGCCCTCGGCCAGGGACCAGTCGACGACCTGGCGGATGCGGTTGAGCCAGGCCGGGTCGATGGCGTAGTCCGGCGCCGGGCCGTGGTGGTTGCTCCACGTCACCGGGATCCGGATGCTGTTGTAGCCCTGCGACCGCACGTGGTGCAGCAGGGTCTGGGTGGTGAGGGGGTTGCCCCACGCGGTCTCGTCCGGGATGGCGTCGAACGTGTTGCCCAGGTTCCAGCCGGGCTGCATCGCCGCCACGGTCGCCATCGCGGTGCCGGACTGCGGCGGTGTCGACGGCGACGCCGAGGCCGAGGCCGAGGGTGACGTGCTCGCCGACTGGCCGGGGGACGGCGACGCCGTACCGTCGACGTTGCCGGTGCAGGTGACGCCGTTGAGCGCGAAGGAGGCCGGTGTCGCGTTGCTGCCCGACCAGGACCCGTTGAAGCCGAAGGAGACCGACGCGCTGGTCGCGATGGCCGCGTTGTAGCCGGCGTTCGTCGCGGTGGCCCGGTCGCCGGCGGAGGTGACCGTCGCGTTCCACGCCTGGGTGACCCGCTGGCCGGACGGGAACGTCCACGCCAGACTCCAGCCGTTGATCGGCTCGCCGAGGTTGGTCACGGTCACGCCGGCGGTGAAGCCGCCCTGCCACTGCGCCGACACCGCGTACGCCACCCGGCAACCCGCCGCCGCTTGCGCGCTGACAGCCGCCATTGCCCAGGCCACCAGCAGTGCGGCCACGCCGCCGGCGACCAGACCCACCCGGAGGCGGGTTCTTCGTGAGCGCTGCGGATCCATCAGCATTCCTCCTTGCCGGAGTCGGGATCCCGGCCCGGTGGGCCGGACCGGGATCGCGGAGTCAGGTCGTTGCCGCGCAACTGAGGGCCGGGGGGACGTTCGTGGCGAGCCACTGCCCGAGTACGCCGAAGGTGGTGCTGGCGCCGGCGGCCAGGCTGCCGTTGTAGGTGATGTTCCGGGCGGTCACCGTGGACCCGTCCGAGGGATGCTGCCCGCTGCCCCACGCGAGACGTCGCACGCTCTGCCGGCCCGGCAAGCCTGCGACACCCGTGCGAAAGTTTCTCGTCCGGACGCTACGCCTTTCCTGCATAGGCGTCAATGAATGTCTCCTGCCAGCGGGCATGGTGATCCCAGCTGCGCTGCTCGCGTTGCCCAATCATCGGGACGATTCCGTGGACCATCGACTCCAGCGGCCAGAAACTTTCTTAGATTCGCTGCTGGATCGGCAGGCGAGGATGACCACGTCCCCCGGACCAGGTACTGGATAGTTCCTCAGTGCGCCGTTCGGGGATCGATCGGGGTGAGTGTCGGCCCGGCGTCCTCCAGGATGCCGGCCAGGCGCAGGCAGAGCGCTTCGTGATACCGCCCGGCGATGATCTGTACGCCCTGTGGCAGGCCACCCGCGGTGGTGCCGACGGGCACGGATACGGCGGGCAGTCCGAGCAGGTTGGCGGTGACGACCAGGCGGTGGGCGTGCCAGAGTTCGTCGGTGTTGTCCGGCCCGGCCAGGTCGAAGGGCACCCGCGGGACCGGCTGCGTCGAGACGGGCCCGAGCACGGCGTGGGTGTGCGCGGTGAACTGGGACCAGGCCGAGGCGATGGTGTGCCGGCGGGCGAGTGCCTCGAGGTAGCCGTCGAGGTCGAGCCGGCGGGCGTGGCGGAAGCAGCTGGACGCTGAGCCGCTCGCGGTCACCCACACGATGGACATGCCCGCTGTCGTTCGCTATCCCGGCTATCGTTCGCAGGCGTGGAAGGTGCAGCGCCGGGTAGTCCATGCCGACCGTGAGCGCGGGCACGCGTGGGGGTCTGCCCGCCGAGTTGACCAGCTTCGTCGGCCGTCGGCTGGAGCGGGGAGAGCTCAAGGGACTGCTGGGTGCGTCCCGGCTGGTGACGCTGACCGGCGTGGGTGGGGTGGGCAAGACCCGGCTGGCGTCGCGGGTGGCGGCCGAGGCGCGGCGGGCGTTCGGCGGCGGGGTGTGGTTCGTGGATCTCACCCAGCTGGAGGATCCCGGCCTGCTCGCGCGGGAGTTCCAGGACCCCGACGCGCTGGCCTATCTGGTCCTGGCGGCGCTGGGGGTGGGCCAGCGTGCCGGGTCGGCGGTGCGGCAGTTGGCCGACCATCTCGCCGACCGGCAGGCATTGCTGATCCTGGACAACTGCGAGCACCTGCTGCCGGCGTGCGCGGTGCTGGTGGACGCGACGCTGCGCGCCTGCCCGCGGCTGCGGGTGCTGACCACCAGCCGTGAGCCGCTCGCGATCGCCGGCGAAGTGATCTATCCGGTGCCGCCGTTGCCCACTCCCGGTCCGGATCGGCGGCCGGAGGTTGCCTCGCTCGCCGGGTCGGAGTCGGTGGTGCTGTTCGTGGCGCGGGCGAAGGCCGTTTCGCCGGAGTTCGCGCTGACCGGCGAGCACGTGGACGCGGTGGTGGAGCTGTGCCGCCGGCTGGACGGACTGCCGTTGGGGATCGAGCTGGCCGCCGCCCGGGTCCGCGTCTTGTCCCCGCAGCAGATCCTGGACCGGATGGACGACCGGTTCGCGCTGCTGTCCCGCGGCAGCCGGGCCGCTCCGGCCCGCCAGCGGTCGCTGCGCGCCTGCGTGGAGTGGTCGTTCGACCTGAGCAGCAAGCCGGAGCGGCTGCTGTGGGCCAGGTTGTCGGTGTTCGTCGGCACCTTCGAACTGGACGCGGTCGAAGGCGTCTGCACCGGCGAGCGCCTGCCCGCCGCCGACCTGATGGAGGTGCTCACCGGCCTGATCGACAAGTCCATCGTCGACCGCGTCGACAGCCGCGACGGCGGAGACACCCAGGCCCGATACCGGATGCTGGAAGTGATCCGCGACTACGGCCGGGAGCAGCTGATCGAGTCCGGCGAGCAGGTGGCGCTGCGCGAACGGCACCGCGACTGGTACCAGGGGCTGGCGGCGCGCGCGGCCACCGAGCGGATCAGCCGGCGCCAGACGTACTGGATCGCCCGCTTCACCCGGGAACACCCCAACGTCCGGGTGGCGGTGGAGTCCTACCTGGGCGAGCCCGGTCACGGCGACAGCGCGCTGCGCCTCGTGACGGGTCTGCCCTGGGCGTACTGGTGGTCCGGGGGATTGTGCGGCGAGGGCCTGGGCTGGCTGAAGCGGGCGCTGGCGCGGACGACCGAACCCACCGTGCTGCGGGTCCGGGCTCTGCTGCTGGCTGGCTTTCTCGCGGGCTGGCTCGACGACGCCCGTGGCACGATGTCCTGGCTGGCCGAGGGGGAGCGCCTCGCCGAGCGGCTGCGGGACGCCCCGGGACTGGCCCTGGCCGCCTTCGTCCACGGCTCGGCCGTGCTGCGACAGTGCGACGATCTGAGCGGTGTGGTCGAATCCGCCGAACGGGGCCTGGCCATCGTGTCCGCCTTGCCGGAGCGCGAACGGCAGCAGGAGCTGACCCTGCGGATGCAGCTGCTCCTCCAGCTCGGGCCGGCCGCCGCGCTCACCGGCCAGTACGACCGGGCCCGGCGCTGCTTCGAGGAGGCCCTGGAGATCGCCGACGCGGCGGAGGCCAGCCTCAACCGTACGTGGGCGCTGTGGGGGCTGGGGCTGGTCGCCTGGCGGGAGGGTCACGCCCCGGCGGCCGACCACCACGTTCGGGAATGCCTTCGGTCGGCGCGGGCGACGGGAGTGCCGGACCCGTACGTCGCCGCGCTGGGCCTCGCGGTGCTGGCCTGGATCGCGGCCGGGCAACGGCAACACCGGCGCGCCGCCACCCTGCTTGGCGCCGTGGACCGGATCCAGAGCGATCTCGGCAGGTCCGTCACGAGGGACCGGTGGCTGATCGCCGACCACAACGAGTGCGAGGAGCGGGTCCGCACGGCCCTCGGCGATGCCGCGTGCACCGACGACTTCCGGCACGGCCGGGCCCTCCCGCTCGACGACGCGCTCGGCTACGCCCTGGACGGGCGGCGGCCCACCAGCACGCCACCCGGCGGCGGCGCGGCGCCGCTGACGCGCCGGGAACGTGAGGTCGCCGGTCTGATCGTTCGGGGCCTGTCCAACCGGGAGATCGCCACCAGCCTGGTCATCGCGCAACGCACCGCCGAGAGCCACGTCGAGCACATCCTGACCAAGCTCGGCTTCACCAACCGGGCCCAGATCGCCGCGTGGACGGCGGAACAACACCCGGCGAGCCCGCCGGGCTGATCGTCACTGCGAGACGCCGAGGAGCACGCCGTGCAAGACCTACCAGTAGGTGCCCGCTCGGGGGACTACCGCAAGGTCCTGGCCGCCGGCAGCATCGGAACCCTCATCGAGGTCTACGACCTGCTGATCTACGGCTACCTCGCGACGATCCTGGCCCAGCAGTTCTTCCCGTCGGCCGACCCGACCGCGGGGCTGCTGGCCACCTTCGCGATCCTCGCCATGGGCTCCGTCGTGCGCCCGATCGGCGCCGTCATCTTCGGTCACGTCGGCGACCGGTTCGGCCGGCGGCCGGCCCTGGCCTCCTCGTTGCTGCTGATGACCGCCGCGACGGTCGGGTTCGGCCTGCTGCCCAGCTACGCCATGGTGGGTCTGCTCGCGCCGGTGCTGCTGGTGCTGTGCCGGTTGGTGCAGGGACTCTCGGCCAGCGCCGAGCTTCCGGGAGCCATGCTGCTCATGCTGGAACACGCACCCGCCAACCGGCGTGGCCTGACCGCGTCGATCAACAACCTGGCCGTGATCCTCGCGACCGCGTGCGCGGCGCTGGTCAGCCTGGTCCTGGCCGGCCTGCTGTCGCCGGGTCAGCTGGCCGGCTGGGGCTGGCGGGTGGCATTCCTGATCGCCGCGCCGATCGGCCTGGTCGGCCTCTACGTGCGCACCCGGCTGCTGGACAGCCCGGCCTTCGTCGCCCTGGGCGAGTCGGCGCGCCAGGGGCGCGTCCCGCTCGCCCGGGCGCTGGGTACGGCGAAGCGCGGCATGCTCCTGCTCGTGGTCTGGTTCGGCGCCCAGAACGTCGGCGGGTACACCCTGTCGGTCGCCATGCCGGCCTACCTGACCCGAGAGGTGGGGCTGTCGCCGGCCGACGCGTACGCGGCCAACCTCGTCGGGGTCGTCACCTCGGTGGCGTTCGCGCTGCTGGGCGGATACCTCATCGACAGGCTGCCACTGCGCGGCACGGCGATCGCCGTCATGGCGGGAGTCGCGATCACCGCCGTGCCCGGATTTCTGATCATCACCTCGTTCCGCACCCTCGGCGCGGCCGTGCTCGGCCAGGTCCTCTGTTCGATCTTCCTGGGCCCCGCCTACTCCCTCGGCGCGGTCCTGGCCATGAGGCTGTTTCCCACAGGCGTCCGTTTCACAGCCTTCGCCCTGCCGCTCAGCATCGCCGTCGCCCTGTTCGGCAGCACCGCCCCGCTCGTGTCGACCTGGCTCAGCGCCACCACCCACAACCCTCTCGCGCCCGGCTTCTACCTGCTCGCCGTCGCGACCGCCGCTACCGTGGCGGCGGCACTCGGCCTGCGCCGCCGGGACGCGACCGCCGAGACGCCCCGCTGAGGACGCGCGATCGTGCCGCCCGAGGTGCCGGTCAGGTGATGTCGGCGTGGTGCACCGTCCAGGCGCGGGCCTGCTCGGTGAGGGTGATGCCGAGGCCGGGGCGGTTCGACAGGTGCATGCGGCCGTCGCGGATCTCCAGGCGTTCCGCGAAGAGCGGGTGCAGCCAGTCGAAGTTCTCTTACCGGAGCCGGACGGGGCAAGGACGTTTCCGTGTGAACTGGGGCCGCACCGTCTTCACACCCCGATCTCCAGGCGACGCTCGGCGTCGCGGGCGTCGTCCCCGCATCGCCGCTGTCGCCGTCGTTGCCGCATCGCCGCTATTGCCGCATCGCCGCTGTCGCCGCGCGTTGCCGCGTCGTCACGATCGGTGCTGGCTGCCCGGCGGCAGGGTCTTTTCTCGGGCCTTTGCTCTGCTTCCCCATTGGAAACACCCACCGGTCGATCCCGGCATCGACCGAAAGCGGAACGCGGTCGCCGCGCTCCGGCGGTAGGCGATCCGGGTGGGCCGCCGCGGGCATCCGCATCCCCTCCGGCGTTTCCGATAGGGAAGCAGAGCAAAGGTCGCTGAAACTACTGCTGCCGCCCGGCCGCGACGCGACTGCGCCGGAGAACAAACGCCCGAGCGATACGATTCCCACCCGCTCTTGCCACCCGGGCACGGCAGAGTTCGCCGTGATCCGCTACGAATCCGAGCCGCCCGCAGGCGTGGGACAGGACAGGTCGCACGAATGTGGCAGGGGCGGGGCTGAGCCTTGGTGGGCGACGGTCCATTCCGTACCCGTGCGCATCACCGTCGACAACGGGCGGGTGGCGTCCGCGGCGCTCCGGCAAGGCGGACACGATGGTCAGGTCACCAGCCCGGCGGCCCTGGTCTTCTCCACCAGGGCCGCCGGATCGGCTTCAAGAAGGACCGCTCAGCGGCCAGCCGCGAAGGCGTAGGACCCGGAGCCGACCTCGTACACGGCAGCTCCGTTCTCCATGCGCAGGAAGCGGACACCGGTCGCGCGGCTTGCCGGCCGGCCGCTCTCCGTGACGGCCCACCGCGAGGCGGCGGGCACGTGCACCTCGGCCACGGTGTTGACCGGTACGGTGACGTTGAGCTTGAGCCCGCCGGCCGTGCTCCACGTCGACGACAGCAGGCCGTAGACGGTTTCGAGGCGGCCGGAGCCGGTCGTCAGGCCGCCGCCGATCGCGGGTGCGATCCGGGAGCGCTGGTAGCCCGGCTTGACTGCGGTCAGCCCGCCGACGTGCTGGAACATCCAGTCCCCGACGGCGCCGTAGGCGTAGTGGTTGAAGGAGTTCATGTCGACCGGGCCGAAGCTGCCGTCCGGCATGATCGAGTTCCACCGCTCCCACATCGTGGTGGCGCCGTTGACCACCTCGTAGCCCCAGGACGGGTAGTCCTTGTGCAGCAGCATCTTGTAGGCCAGGTCGTCGCGGCCGACGGCGCTCAGGGCGGGCAGCAGCAGCGGGGTGCCGATGAAGCCCGTCCGCAGGTGATGGTCGGTCAGCGCCAGCTTGGCCACGAACTTCTCGCCGACCTTCGCGACCAGCGCCGGATCGGAGACCAGGCCCATGCCCAGGGCCAGGGCGTACCCGGTCTGGGAGTTGCCCAGGACCGTTCCGTCCGCCGCCACGTACGCGCTTGTGAAGGCCCGCCGGATGTCGGCCGAGAGGCTCCGGTAGCCGGTGGCCGCCGCCGTGTCCCCGAGGGCCTCCGCCATCTCGCCCATCATGCGGGCGTCCTCGGCGAAGTAGGCCGTGCCGAGCACGCCCTGCACGGTGGGGTCGTCCAGGTGCAGCCAGTCGTTGGTGAAGAAGGTGGTCCGGCCCGGTTCGAGGAGGTCCGGCCCGGCGCTGGTGCGGACGAAGTCGAAGAACTTCCGCATCGCGGCGTAGTTCTCGCGCAGGATGGCCTTGTCGCCGTACGCGCGCCACCCGGCGTACGGCACGGTGATCAGCACGTCGGACCAGCCGACACCGCTGTCGCCGAACTGGCCCCGGGGGGTGGGCACGACCGCCGGCAGGTCCCCGTTGGCGTACTGGGAGTTGCGCACGTCCGCCAGCCAGTGCGAGAGGAACGCGCGGGTGTCGACCAGGTAGTTCGCCGTCGGGGCGAACAGGCTGATGTCGCCCGTCCAGCCCAGCCGTTCGTCCCGGGCCGGGGTGTCGGTGGGAATCGAGAGGAAGTTTCCGCGCTGGCTCCACGAGATGTTGCTGAGCAGCTGGTTGAGCATGGCGTCCGAGGTGCGCAGGGTGCCGGTGGCGGCGAGGTCGGAGCCCCACACCACGCCCTTGACGTCGGCGAGCGCCGGGGGAGTGGCGAGTCCCGTGATCTCGATGTAGCGGAACCCGTGCTGGGTGAACGTCGGCTCGTAGGTGACCGTCTCGGACCGGGCGAAGACGTAGCGGTCGGTGACCTTGGCACTGCGGAAGTTGTCGGTGTACAGGGTGCCGTTCTTGTTGAGGACCTCGGCGTAGCGGATCTTCACGGTCTGCCCGGGGCTGCCGGTCAGGGT
The DNA here is from genome assembly GCF_003947245.1 of Actinoplanes sp. ATCC 53533. NCBI lineage: Bacteria > Bacillati > Actinomycetota > Actinomycetes > Micromonosporales > Micromonosporaceae > Actinoplanes > Actinoplanes sp. ATCC 53533. The sequence continues at coordinate 93,051 of NZ_QHHV01000083.1, forward strand.
CAGCCGGGACCCGCCGACCATGTTCTGGCCGAGGTCGTAGACGTAGGCGCCGGCGGTCGGCTGGGTCATCGTGCGGGCCGGGAGCACGGTGGTCGCGCGCACGGGTTCGTCGCTCTGGGGGACCAGCAGGGCGGTCTTCGACGGTACGGACGCCGCGGCGGGCCAGTTCGCGGCCGCGAGCTCGTCCGGCACCAGGCGCGCGTCGTAGGTCTCGCCGTCCTGCAGGTCGGCCCGGACGAACGGGCCGTCCCCGGCCTGCCACGACTCGTCGGTGCCGAGCCACTGGACCGAGCCGTCGGTGTAACGGATGCGGATCTGGGCGACCAGCGCGGGGGCGTCGCCGTACTGCTGGGACCAGCCGAGGCCGACCTTGCCGGACCACCAGCCGCCGGCGAGGGCGGCGCCGATGACGTTGCCGCCGCGCCGGAGCAGCTTCGTCACGTCGTAGGTCTGGGACTGGATGCGCTGGTGGTAGTTGGTCCATCCCGGGGCGAGCAGTTGGTCGCCGACCGGCCGGCCGTTGAGCGTCAGCTGGTAGACACCGAGCGCGGAGGCGTAGACCCGGGCCTCCGCGACCTTCTTGCGCGCCGACGTACCGAACTGCTTGCGCAGCAGCGGCAGCGACCGCGTCGCGGGGTCGCACAGCACGTCGGAGGATCCCGCCACGACGAGGGCCGAGCCGGTCAGCTCGCCGCCGGCGCAGGGGTTCCGCCCGGCGGCGAAGTCGGTGTCGAGCAGCACCGTCCCGTCGGGCCGGGTCACGACGGCGTCGTAGACCGTCCCCTGTTCCTTCGCGTAGTCGTGGGTGCGGAAGCCGAGGTAGCCCTTGGCGAAGGTGGCGTCGGCGCGGGTGTCGACCAGCACGCCGTCGAGCGTCGTGCTGATGGTGCTGCCCGCCATCTCGAAGCGGATCTTGTGTCGTCCGGTGCGGAGCCCGGCGTTGGTGAAGCCGAAGCCGGCGAGGCTCACCTCGCCCAGCAGCGCGTAGTCGCCGTTGACCCGCTTGTGGGGGCGCAGGGCCGGTTCGGCGCCGGTGACGTTGAGCTGCCACATGTAGCCGTTGTTCACGTCGCGGGCGCGCAGGAACGTGCCGAAGGCCGCGTTGTCGAGCGCGAAGTCGACCTCGGTGGCGTAGTCGGTCCACTTCTCGATCTCGTCCACCGGCGCCGGCCGCGTGATCCATCGGGCACCGCGCCAGTCGGCGGCCGTCAGCAGGCCGGTCTCGAAGAACGCGTCGGCGCTCCAGCGGCTCACCGCACCGGTGCCGCTCCACGCGCGGACGCTCCAGTAGTACCGGGTGGCCGGCTTCAGCGCCCGGCCCCCGTACTCGACATCGACCTGGCGGTCCGACCTGACCTTGCGGGAATGCCACACATCGGCGGCGCCCGGCCGGCGCCCGACGCGGATCTCATAGGCGCTCTGCCGCGCTCCCCGCTGGGCGGAGGCCAGCTGCCATCCGAACGACGGAGTCTCGCCGCCGATGCCGAGCGGATCGACGCGACTGTTGGTGGTCAGGCCGGCCACCCGGAGAGCGGATGCCGATCCGGCAGCGGCCGCGGCGGCGGGGAGGATCAGCGCGCCGGCCGCGAGCACCAGCGCGGTGAGCAGGCAGGCAAGACCCCGGAGGGTACGGGCGAGTCGGGCGTGGTCATTCACCATGATCTCTTAACATTAGTTAGAATGAAGCGCTTCAACGCGGGAACCAGACCTTGACTCATCGATGGGGCGCTGGTCAACGGCTGAGGCGGAATCTGGGACGCCGGCACTCGCGATTTGTCCTGCGCTAGCCTTGATCACCAACTATGTGGACGGGGGCCGGCAGCGCAGTGGCAGCGACCCGCCCGCGACCGAACGGGCACGCGGGCCCGAGCATGCAGGACGTCGCGGATGCCGCCGGCGTCTCCCTCGGCACCGTCTCGAACGTCCTGAACCACCCCGGCAAGGTGCGCCCGGCGACCACGCGCCGGGTCCGGGAGGCGATCGAACGGCTGCGTTTCGTGCGCAACGACGCGGCGCGGTCGCTGGCCTCGGGGTCAAACAACAGCATCGGGTTCGTGCTGGTCGACCTGGAGAACTCGCTGTTCATCGACATGGCGAACGGCGCGCAGGAGGCGGCCCGCGCGGCCGGCTACCGCCTGCTCCTGGCGAGCGCGCAGCTGGACGTGGCCCAGCAGGATCAGTATCTCGATCTGTTCGACCAGGCCCGGGTCACCGGCGTGCTGCTCGCGCCGATGGAGGACGTCACGGACGCGGTCGCCAGGATGCGGGCCCACCGGCGCCAGATCGTGCTGCTGAACTACGCCCCGGCGGCGGGAACGTGCTGCACGGTCCTGGTGGACAACGAGCGCGCCGGGTATCTGGCCGCCCGGCATCTGATCGAGCTGGGACGGGTCCGGCTGGCGTTCGTCGCCGCGCGCGAGGACTTCCAGCCCGTGCGGGACCGGCGGCAGGGCGTCCGGGCGGCGGTCGCGGAGGCCGGCTCCGGGGTCGGCCTGGAGGAGCTCGACAGCGGCGACCTGCAGACGGGCTACGGCCGCCAGGTCGGTGCGCTGCTCGCCCGGCGGGCGCGCGGCGACCTGCCGGACGGGGTCATCGCCGTCACCGATCAGCTCGCCAACGGCATCATCGAGGAGCTGCACACCGTCGCCGGCATCCGGGTGCCCGCCGAGGTGGCGATCGTGGGCTGCGAGAACGACCGCGCCGCCGGCAGTGGCCCGATGCCGTTGACCGCGGTGGACGCGCCCGGGCGGAGCATGGGCCGGGAGGCCATCCGGTTGCTGCTCGACGAGGTGTCCTCAGGGGAGGACCACCGCCACACCACGGTCGTGCTGGAGCCCGAGCTGATCGTCCGGGCGAGCACCGCCGGCCCGGACAGCGCGGCCCGGCAGCGCTGATCCCGCCGGACCGGGGCCGCTCCGGTTCGGGTCAGTCCGCCGGAAGCACGGTGGTGTGGGCCGGCGGCGCTGATCCCGCCGGCCCAGGGCCGCTCCCGTTCGGGTCAGTCCGCCGGAGGCGCGGTGGTGCGCCGGGTGACCAGGCTGGGGGAGAGCTTGATCTGCGCCGCCGGCCGTTCCCGGTCGGCGATCCGGTCCAGCAGCAGCCGGGCGGCGTTGGCGCCGATCTGCCGTCCGGCCTGGTCGACGGTGGTGAGCGAGATGGGCCCGAACGCGGCGAAGGTGGTGTTGTCGTATCCGGCGACGGAGATGTCGCCGGGTGCGGACAGGCCGGCCTCGGTCATGGCGTCGAGCACGCCCATGGCCACGATGTCCGCGCCGGCGAAGATCGCGGTGGGCCGCCGGCGGCGGTCCAGCAGCAGCCGGGCGCCGAGATAGCCGCCCTCCTGGGTGTAGGTGGTGGACGCGACGTCGATCTCGGCGCCGAGGCCGTGTGCGCGCATGGCGTGGCGGTAGCCGTCGGCGCGCAGGGCGTTGGGCATCTCGGTGAGCCGTACCGGATCGGTCTCGAGGTGGTCGATGTGGGCGATGCGGCGGTGCCCGAGGCCGGCGAGGTGGGCGACGACGAGGCCGGCGCCGGTGAAGTCGTCGTCGGTGACCGTGTCGTAGCGGGGCGAGTGACCGTGCCGGCCGATGACCACCGTCGGCACCGTTCTCGCTATGCCGTTCAGGTGCGTACGTGACGACAGCGGCGCGATGAGGATGAGGCCGTCCATGCTGTGATCGATCATGGCGTCGGTGACCCGTGCCTCCGCCGCCTCGTCGTTGCAGCACGGTGCCATCATCATCTGGTAGTCGGTGCCGCCCAGCTGGTCCGTCACCCCGTCCAGGACGTCGGCGAAGAACGGGTTGCGGATGTCGGGCAGCATCACGCCTATGGTGTAGGTCTGGCCGCGCATGCCCCGGGCCGCCGCGGAGGGGCGGTAGCCGAGCTCGTCGATGGCCGCCCGGACCCGCGCCTGCATCTGCGGGCTGGCGCCGTAGGCGTGGCGCAGCACCTTGGAGACGGCGGTGGTCGACACGCCCGCGTGCCGGGCCACGTCGACGATGGTCACCCGGCGCGCCGGTGCGGCTTGTTCTGGCATCCGAGCTCCTTGGCGTGGGAAACGATGCCCAGTGTAGGGATCATGAGCCTCCAGGTGTAGACCCTCTTTGGAAACGGCCTGATCAGCTGGCCCTTGGACGAGTGTCGGTGCGCCTCTGAACGTTGTTCAGCACCGGCTCGTATGGTCGGCGAAACATCCTGGAAAACGTTACCCACGTCACGTCGGCTGGCTCTCCTGCCGGCCGCTGATCAGGCGACGGAGCAGGCCGTGCCGTTGAGGGTGAACGAGGCGGGCTTGGCGGCGTTGCCCGTGTGGGTGGCCTGGAATCCGGCACCGACCGATCCGCCGGGCGCGATGGTCGCGTTGTGGCCGACGTTCCTGGCCGTCACCTGGCCGGAGGTGGGGGAGTAGGTGGCGTTCCATCCGGAGGTGATGGTCTGGCCGGCGGGCAGGGTGAAGGCCAGTGCCCAGCCGTTGACCGCGCCGGCGCCGGTGTTCGCGATGGTCAGGTTCTCGGTGAGGCCGGTGCCCCACGCGCTGACGGTGACGGTGACGCGGCAGGCGGCGCCGCCGGGCGGCGGGCTGGAGACGGGCGGGCTGGACGGTGGGTTGCTGCTCGGGCCGGAGGTGGGCCCGCCGCCGCCGGTGAGGCCGAAGAAGGTGACGGCGGCCGCGGCCATGCCGCTGGACGGCAGGCTGTGCCCGGCGCCCTGGATGCTGTAGGCCTCCACCTGGACGGTGCCGGCGGTGTCGGCGTAGCGGCGGCGGTTCCAGTTGGTCTGCGGGGTGTCGCTGGAGGTGGGTGTCTGGCTGAGCCCGAACACGTTGGTCCACTGCTCGATCGACTCCTGCAGCAGCTGGTACGGCACGAGGGTGTCATTGGTGCCGTGCCACAGCTGCACCCGCGGGCGGGGGCCGGTGTAGCCGGGATATGCCTGGCGGACCGCGTCGCCCCACTGCTGCGGGGTGCGGTTCATGGCGCCGCCGGTGCACTGGCCGCCGGGCGGGTAGTCGGCCGCGTTGGCGAAGCAGTTGAAGGGCACGCCCATGAAGGCCGCGCCGGCCTTGAACAGGTCGGGGTAGACGGCGAGCATGTGCTGGGTCATCATGCCGCCGGAGGAACTGCCCGTGGCGTACACCCGGTTCTGGTCGCCGCCGTACTGCTGCCCGGCGTAGCCGACCATCGACGCGATCGAGACCGGGTCGCTGCCGCCGCCGCGCCGCTTGGCGGCCTCCGACCAGGTGTCGAAGCACTTGCCGAAGCCGGCCTCCTGCTGCGCGGACGGGTAGATGACGATGAACCCGTACCGGTCGGCGAGGGCGGCGAACTCGCTGCTCGCATAGAAGCCGGGGCCCGAGCCGCCGCAGCCGTGCATGGCCACCACGATCGCCGGGGCGGCCGGTCGGTTGTCCGGCACGTAGATGTGCATGCGCATCCCGCCGGGGTTGCTGCCGAAGCTGGTGACCTCGGTCAGCGACGCCGCGTACGCGGGTCTGGTCGCCGGAACGGCCAGGCCGGCCACCGCCAGCGAGGTGGCCAGGCAGAGCAGTAGCTTTCGTCTGATCTTCATGGGTCTGACTCCTTTGAGTCCCACCAACATCGTGCGACACATGGTGTTCCCTCGGACCGATAACTGTCAATCGAAGTTGATCGATGAAATCGGGCCGTGCGATGATCGGTGCCCGCCCACATACCGCCGGAGCGTCGCGTGACGAGTCCCTTCGACATCGAGGAGATATTTCCCGACGACGCGGCCGGTCCGGTGCGTCTTCCCCGTCGGCAGACCGGCAGCTCGCCGCAGGGCCTGGCGGTGACGCTGCTGGCCGACTACACCCTGCGCACCCGCGCCTGGCTGCCGTCCGCGGCGATCGCCGCGCTGCTCGGCGAGTCCGGCGTGAGCCACGCGGGCGCCCGGGCCGCCATCAGCCGGCTGGCCCGCCGCGGGGTGCTGGAGGGCAGCCGGCAGGGACGGCAGAGCCGGTACCGGCTGACCGAGGCCGCCGCCGTCAGCCTGTCGGTGGGCGGGAGATGGGTCGTCGCGTCGATGACCGAGGCGGAGGACTGGGACGGCCACTGGACGCTGGTGGCGTTCTCCCTGCCGCAGGAGCGCAGCGTGCAGCGGCGGGCGCTGCGTGATCAGCTCCGGTGGCTGGGATACGCGCCGCTGTACGACGGACTCTGGGTCTCGCCGCACCGTCTCACGCACAAGGCCAAGGACCAGCTCGCTCAGCTCACCCTGGGCACGGTGACCGTGTTCCGGGCCCGGCAGATCGAGCTGGACGCGCTGGCCGGCCGCGATCCCCTGGACGCCTGGGACACCGGGGCCATCGCCGGACAGTACGAATCGTTCGTCCGGCGCTGGGACCCCCTGCTGCCCCGGATCCGTTCCGGGGAGTTGCGCGGAGCCGAGGCGGTGCGCGCCCGGACCGAGGTCATGGACACCTACCGCCGCTTCCCGCTCATCGACCCGCGGCTGCCGGTCCGGCTGCTGCCGGCCGGCTGGCTCCGGGATCCGGCCGCGAAGGTGTTCGCCGACGTCTACGACGGCCTGGCCGAGGCCGCCCAGGGCCACGTGCGGGCCGTCGCGGCCCGCTTCGCCGACACGCCACCCTCCGGCGTCCAGGCCCATACCGTCGCCGATCTTGTCAACGGCGTGCGAGCGGCATCCTGCAGCGGCGGGCACCTCGCGTAGCTGCCCGGGTGGTCACTCCGGGACGGTGCGCTTGACCTCGAGATTCCGGAAGTGCGGACCGTCGGTGCAGAGCGCGGCCAGCTGCCGGGCGAACGCGTCGGTGTCCGGGCGCTCGCTGCTCTCCATGGCCACTTCGTAGGACGGGAATTCCACGATCGTCATGAACCGGCCCGGGCGATCCCGATCTTGCGTGATCGTGAGCCGGAATCCGGGCGGCGGATCACCCATCTCCGCGATGCGAGCCTCGCCGAGAGCCCACATCTCGTCGGGCCGGTCGGTCTCGTACTCGATGATCTGGATGAAGCTCATGCCGCCTCCCAGCCTGCGCCGATGGACGGAAACTACCAGCTCAGCGGTGGTCCGGCCGGCCTCCGGCGGCCGATCTACCCCATCGGATGACGGACCCGTCACCGCGCCGGGCGGGCCGGGCCCACCGCGTCGGGAGCACGTATCGTCGGATCCGGCCCCACCCCGACGTCTGAAGGGCGACGCGGGTCGGAGGATCGGCCGCGGCGCGGCGCGAGATTTCTCCGGGCCGTGTCGATCCGCGGGCCGCTCGTTCGACGTGGGGGTGCGAGGGCCGAGAGGCGGCCCCGCCGGATGAGGAGAACGCGATGCCGAAGTACATGCTGATCATGCGGGGCACCGACGAGTCGAACGCCGCCATGATGGCCTCGATCGAGGACGGGATCGCCAGGACCCGCCTCTTCATCGAGGAGATGATGAAGGCCGGTGTGCTCCTCGCGGCCGAAGGGCTGGACGATCCGGGCCGGGGCGTCGTGGTCGACTTCAGCGGCGAGGCACCGGTGGTCACGGACGGGCCGTACGGGGAAACCAAGGAACTGTTCGGGGGCTACTTCCTGCTCGACGTCGCCTCGAAACCGGAGGCGGTCGAGTGGGCCAAGCGGGTCCCGGCGGTCACCGGGTCCAAGATCGAGGTACGCCGGGTGGCCGGGGAGGACGAGGTCCCGCAGGTCAGCGGCCAGATCTGATGGGCACCGCCGACGTCGAGGCCGTCTGGCGGATCGAGTCGGCGCGGATCGTCGCCGCGCTGACCCGGTTCACCGGCGATTTCGGGCTGGCCGAGGACGCGGCCCAGGAGGCGGTGGCTGAGGCGCTGGTGTCGTGGCCGCTTGCCGCGCCGGACAATCCGGCCGGCTGGCTGATGGCCACGGCCCGGCGGCGGGCGATCGACGCGATCCGCCGCCGGACCGCCCTGCGGGACCGGTACGCCCTGCTGGCGGCCGGCCCGGCGGTCGACTCGGCGGTTGACGACGACATCGACCCCGACCGGATCGACGACGACGTCCTGGCGCTGATGTTCGTCAGCTGCCACCCGGTGCTCTCCCGCGAGGCCCGGGTGGCGCTGACCCTGCGCGTGGTCGGCGGCCTGTCCAGCGAGGAAATCGCCCGCGCGTTCCTGGTGGCGGTGCCGACCGTGCAGGCCCGCATCACCCGGGGCAAGAAGACGATCGCGGCGGCCGGGGTGCCGTTCGAGCTGCCGGCGGCCGGCGAGCGCCGGGAACGGCTGGGCGGCGTGCTCAGCGTCCTCTACGTGATCTTCACCGAGGGGTCGACGGCCACCTCTGGCGACCGGCTGCTGCGCCCCGACGTCGCGTACGAGGCGATCCGGCTGGCCCGCACGCTGGCCGCGCTGCAGCCGGACGAGCCGGAGGTGCACGGCCTGCTGGCGTTGTGCGAGCTGACGGCCGCGCGCTTCCCGGCCCGGACCGGCCCGGACGGTTCGCCGGTCCTGCTGGAGGATCAGGACCGGCGGCTGTGGGACCGCTCGGCGATCCGCCGCGGGCTGGCCGCGCTGGTCAAGGCATCGGCTCGCGGCCTCGGCCCCTACGGCCTGCAGGCCGCGATCGCCGCCGCCCACGCGGCGGCACCCTCGGTCGAGGAGACCGACTGGGACCGGATCGTGGTGCTCTACGAGGCGCTCGGCCGGGTCGCGCCCTCGCCGGTGGTCGAGCTCAACCGGGCCGTCGCCGTGGCCATGGCCACGGGCCCGGCGCAGGCCCTGGCCATCGTGGACGAGCTGATCGCCTTGGACCGGCTCCCCGGTTCGCACCTGGTGCCGACCGTACGCGGGGAGCTGCTGGCCCGCCTCGGCCGGCGCCCGGAGGCGCGCGCCGAGCTGGAGCTGGCCGCCCGGCTCTGCGCCAACCAGCGCGAACGCTCGGTGCTGCTGCGCAAGGCGGCCGCGCTGGGCTGAGGTTCTCCAGCTCGGCGTCGCCTCAGGCGAAGGTCGCCGCGTCGATGACGAACCGGTACCGCACGTCGGAGTTGACGACCCGGTCGTACGCCTCATTGATCTTGTCCGCGGGGATGGTCTCGATCTCCGCTCCGATGCCGTGCTCGGCGCAGAAGTCCAGCATCTCCTGGGTCTCCCGGATGCCGCCGATGGGCGAGCCCGCGTACGAGCGGCGCTTCACGAGCAGCGAGAAGACGTTGAGCGACAGCGGCTTCTCGGGGGCACCGACGTTGACCAGGGTGCCGTCGACGGCGAGCAGCGACAGGTACGCGTCGACGTCGACCGGTGCGCTGACCGTGTTGATGATGAGGTCGAACGAGCTGGCCAGGCTGGTGAACGTGTCGGGGTCGGCGGTCGCGAAGTAGGCGTCCGCGCCGAGGCGCAGGCCGTCCTCCTGCTTCTTCAGCGACTGCGACAGGACCGTGACCTCCGCACCCATGGCGTGGGCGATCTTGACGGCCACGTGTCCGAGGCCGCCGAGGCCGACGATCGCGACCTTCTTGCCGGGGCCGGCGTTCCAGTGGTGCAGCGGCGAGTAGGTGGTGATCCCCGCGCACAGCAGCGGCGCGGCCACGTCGAGCTCCAGCCCGTCGGGGATGCGGACGACGAACCGCTCGGTGACCACGATGCTCTGGGCGTAGCCGCCCTGGGTGGGCTGGCCGTCCTTGCCGATGCCCGCGTAGGTGCCGGTCATGCCCTGGACGCAGAACTGCTCCTCGCCCCGGGCGCAGTACTGGCATTCGCCGCACGAGTCGACCATGCAGCCGACCCCGACGCGGTCGCCGACGGTGAACATCGTCACCTCGGGGCCCACCTCGGCGACGATTCCCGCGATCTCGTGCCCGACGACGATCGGGTAGGTGGTGGGGCCCCACTCGCTGCGGGCGGTGTGGATGTCCGAGTGGCAGATGCCGGCGAACTTGATGTCGATCCGGACATCGCGCGGGCCGACGTCGCGACGCTCGATCGTCGCCGGCGCGAGCGGCTCGGTGGCCGACGGGGCGGCGTATGCCTTGACGGTGGTGCTCACGATGTCTCCTCGAGGTCAGATGAGTGTTCGGCCGAGATCCATGGAACCCCCGATGGCGGGGGTGAGGGAGGGTCTGGCGATGGGGGTACTGGTGGAACCTCCCAGCGCGACCCCGGCACGGCCTGGCGGCCGAGGCCGGCCGGGCCGTACCCGCTGCCGGGGTACCCCGATCTCCAGGCGCCGCGCGCCGTTGTCGCATCGCCCTGGTTCTATGGCACCGCACGAATTTGTCGCGTACTGGGGAGCCTTCGTGAACGAGATCAACGACACCGTCCAGCAGAGGGCCGTCGGCGACGCGGCGGAACGGCTTACCGGCCGGTGAACGTGCGCCCGGCCACCCCTCGAAGAGGGGACCACCTCCTGGGTGCCCGCGCCCCGGCCGCCGCGCGCCCGGGACCGCCGAGCGTGCCCTCGCCCGGGGCCCGCTGGCGGGAACCGCTCCAGGCGATCGCCGGCGGGCTGGTGTTCGCCGTGCTGCTCACCTGGCCGACACTGCGGGCACCACGGACCACCATTCCCGGAGACCTGGGAGATCCGACCCTGCAGGCGTGGCAGATGGCGTGGTCGGGACACGCGCTTCTCCGCGGCCCGGCGCAGCTGTGGCATTCCAATGCGTACTTCCCCGAGCGCTATACCTATGCCTACACCGACACGCTCCTCGGCTATGCGGCGACCGGCTTGTTCGGCTCCGGCATGGAAGCGGCGGTGCTCCGCTACAACATCGTTTACGTCCTGGTGCACGCCTTGGCGTTCGTCGGGGCGTACGCGCTGGTCCGGCAGGTGGGCGCCAACCGGGTCGCGGCCGTCGTGGCGGGCATCGCGTGGGCCTACGCGCCGTGGCGGTTGGCGCACAGCGGCCACCTGAACGTGCTGTCCACCGGCGGGATCGCTTTGTGCCTGGCGATGCTGGCGCGGGGGCACGGCTGGTCCCTGCGGTACGGCCGCCGCTGCGGCTCGGACCGTCCAGGCTGGGCCTTCGCCGGCTGGCTGGTCGCCGCCTGGCAGATCAGTCTGGGCTTCGCGATCGGCCTGCCGTTCGCATACTTCCTGCTCGCCGCGTGCGCGGTGGCGGCGGGGGCGTACGGCTGGTCGTGGTGGCGGCGCGGCGAGCGTCCCGCGTTCGGCCGCCGGTTACTGCTCGCCGACCTCGCCGGCGCCGCCGTGTTCGGCGCGACGACGGGGCTGATCGGCATGGTCTACTTCCGCGTCGTGGCCCTCAGCCCGCAGGCCCGCCGGGACGCGGGCTGGATCGAGACGTACTCGCCCCCGCTGTGGGGTTTCGTGACGGCGCCCGCGGACTCGTGGCTGTGGGGCCTGCAGTCCGCCCCGGCCCGGGACCGGCTGTCCTGGGCTCCGGAGATGGCGCTGCTGCCGGGCGTGACTCTGACCGTGCTCGCCATCGTCGGGCTGTTCTTCTCGGTCTTCGCGCGCCGGCAGCGGATCCTGCTCGGGCTCGGGGTCCTCGGGAGCGGAGCGCTCGGGCTGGGGGCGAACGTCGGCGCGGCCGGGCATCCCGGATACCTGACGCTGGCGGCCGTGCTGCCCGGCTGGGAAGCCCTGCGTGCGCCCGGACGGCTCATGGTGTGGACCAGCCTGCTGCTGGCGATCCTCGCGGCCGGGGCGATCACCATGATCGCGGACCGCCTCGCCGGCCGCCCGCCGCCGGGCGGCGCGACGATCGACGAGGCGACGCCGGAACGTTCCCGGACGAGCGCCCGGTCGGGGTTCAGAGCGGTGTCCGCCGTCCTGCTGTTCCCGCTCATCCTGGTGGTGCTCGAGGGCGTCAACCGCACACCCCATCCTGTGGTGCCGCCGGCTCCGGCCGCGCTGGCGCAGGCGGCGGAACCGTTGCTGGTCCTGCCGAGCGACGGCCTGCTCGAACTGAACATCATGCTGTGGTCCACCGACGGCTTTCCCCGGATCGCCAACGGTCTCACCCACTTCGAGCCGGCCAGTCAGAAGCGGATCCGAACCGTCACCGCGGCGTTTCCCGACCCCGCCAGCGTGGCCTTCCTCCGGCAGATCGGCATCAGGTCCGTCGTGGTGCTGCCGGACCGGCTGGCCGGCACGCCCTGGGAAGGAGTCGCGTCCCGGCCGGTGGCCGGTCTGGGCATCACCCGCGAGGACATCGCCGGCGCCCTGGTCTACCGGCTCGGCTGACCGGTAGCGATCGCGGGAGGTTCGCCGCCAATCGATCAGGACCGGCCGATCGGGTCGGCGGATCGGGATCCCCTTCGGCATCGAGCTGTGCCTGTTCTTCGCCGGCGACGGCCGGTACGCACCCGCCTCCTGGATGCTCGCCGCGGGGTTCGGGGTCCTGGTCGCCGTCGCCGCGCTCACCGCCATTCCCGCGATGGCCGCCGCGCGGCGCCCGGTCGCGGACACCTTGCAGCCCGCGCCGGCCTGAGGGGTCCTTGCGGCGCGGCTACACACGCGTATAGTGGGCTATCGAGTCGAGTAGTCCACCGTACGTGTGTATAAGGGGGTGGGTGCGTGGGGCACTCCAGGGATCCGGCGTTCGAGGACCTGACGGCTCGGGCGCGGATCAGGGACGCCGCGATCCGCCTGTTCGCCGAGCGCGGCGTCGACGGCACGACGGTCCGCGACATCGCCCAGGCGGCCGGCGTGTCGCCGGGCCTGCTCCGGCACCACTTCGGGTCCAAGGAGGCGCTGCGCGAGGCGTGCGACGTCTACGTGCTGGACCGGATCGTGCAGATCAAGGAAGAGCTCGTCCTCGAGGGCAAGATGGCCAGCCAGGGCTTCCTGCCGTCGGTCCATCCGACCCTCCTGCTGTACAACCGGTACGTCACCCGGGCCCTGCTCGACGGCTCGCCGAGAGCCGCGGCGATGTTCGACGACCTGGTGATCCGGACCGAGGAGTGGGTCAGCAAGAACTCCCCGGAGGTCACCGAGGACTACCGGGCGTATGCGGCGGTGCTCGTCGGCATGCAGTCCGGGATGCTCGCGATGCACGACCACGTCTCCCGCGCGCTGGGCGTCGACATCTTCACCACCGACGGAAACCTGCGCATGGCCGAAGCGCTGACCGACTTCTACTCCCACCCCTTGCTCGATCCCGAGTTCGTCGCGAAGGCCCGCGGGGCGATGGCCGCCATGCGGGCAACCCATCCGCCTACCGCCGCGGGGGCCGACCCCGGGGCCGAAGGAGCATCATCATGACCGAGGCGATCCGCGTTGACGCACTGGTCAAGACGTTCGGCCGCACCCGCGCGCTGGACGGGCTCAATCTCGCCGTGCGGACCGGGGAGGTGCACGGCTTCCTCGGCCCCAACGGCGCGGGGAAGTCCACCACCATCCGGATCCTGCTCGGGCTGCTGCGCGCCGACGCCGGCGCCGTCCAGCTGCTCGGCGGCGACCCGTGGCGCGACGCCGCGGAGCTGCACCGCCGCCTGGCGTACGTGCCCGGCGACGTCACCCTGTGGCCCAACCTGTCGGGTGGCGAGGTCATCGATCTGCTCGGCCGGCTCCGCGGCGGCCTCGACACCCGGCGCCGCGCCGAGTTGCTGGAGCGTTTCGACCTCGACCCGAGCAAGAAGGGCCGGACCTACTCCAAGGGCAACCGGCAGAAGGTCGCGCTCGTCGCCGCGCTCGCCTCCGACGTCGACCTGCTGCTGCTCGACGAGCCCACCTCCGGCCTCGACCCGCTGATGGAGGAGGTCTTCCGCCAGGTGATCCGCGAGGAGCAGCAGCGCGACGGCCGCACCGTCCTGCTGTCCAGCCACATCCTCGCCGAGGTCGAGGCGCTCTGCGACCGCGTCACCATCATCCGCGACGGGCGGGCGGTCGAGACCGGCACGCTCGCGAGCATGCGGCACCTGACCCGCACCTCGATCCAGGTCGACCTCGCCGGGCCGGCGGCCGGCCTGGACGCCCTGCCCGGCGTGCACGACCTGCGGACCCACAACGGCACCGTGCGCTTCGACGTGGACACCGCCGAGCTCGACGGCGTGCTGCGGCAGCTCACCGCGGTGGGCGTCCGGAGCCTGACCAGCCAGCCGCCGACCCTGGAAGAGCTGTTCCTGCGCCACTACGACCGGGCGCCGGCGAACGGCAAGCAGCAGGCGGAGGTGGCCCGGTGAAATCGCTGACCGGCACGCGCGCCCTGGCGCGGCTGGCGCTGCGGCTCGACCGCGTCCGGCTGACCGTGTGGGTGCTCGGGCTCGCGGTGATGCCGATGGGGACCGCGGCCAACTACTTCAAGCTCTACCCGACCGAGGCGGATCTGCGCGCGGTGAGCGGTGTGCTCGCCAACCCGTCGCTCGTCGCATTGAGCGGCCCGCTGTTCGACGTGTCGATCGGCGGGCTCACCGCGTGGAAGATCGGCGTGACCGAGTTCCTCCTGGTCGGGCTGATGAGCCTGCTGACGGTCGTGCGGCACACCCGGACCGAGGAAGAGGCCGGCCGGCTGGAGCTCGTCGGTGCCACGGTGATCGGCCGGCACGCGCCGCTCACCGCCGCCCTGCTGGTCACCGCGCTGGCGAACCTGGCCATCGCGGTGCTGGCCGCGCTCGGGCTGATGGCGACCGGGCTGCCAGCCGCCGGCTCGGGGGCGTTCGGCCTCGCGACCGGCCTGGTCGGGATGCTGTTCGCCGCGGTCGCGGCGGTGGCCGTCCAGCTCACCCGGAGCGCCCGCGCGGCCACCGGCATCGCCGGTGCCGTCCTCGGCGGCACCTACCTGCTGCGCGCCGTCGGCGACACCGGGCCGACCTGGCTGAGCTGGCTGTCGCCGACCGGCTGGGCGCTGCACATGCGCCCGTACGGCGGCGAAAGGTGGTGGGTGGCCGCGCTGTTCGTCGTGGTCGCGGCCGTCTTCGCGACAGCCGGGTACGCGCTCGCGGGTCGCCGGGACGTGGGCGCCGGACTGCTCCCGGAGCGGCCCGGGCCCGTCGCGGCGTCCCCCGGCCTGCGCAGCCCGCTCGCGCTGGCCTGGCGGCTGCACCGCGGCCTGCTCCTCGGCTGGACCGTCGCGCTGGCGCTGACCGGGGCCGTGATGGGTGGCGCCGCCGCCGGCATCGGGGGCCTGGAGTCGCCGAATCAGCAGCTCACCGACATCCTGACCCGGATGGGCGGGCGCACCGGCCTGACCGATGCGTTCCTCGCCGCGGTCTTCGGCATCACCGGGATGGTCGCCGCCGCCTACACGGTGCAGGCGACGCTGCGGCTGCGTCAGGAGGAGAGCAGTGGGCGGGTCGAGATGCTGCTGGCCACGCGCGTCGGCCGGCTGCGCTGGGCGCTGAGCCACCTGGCGTTCGCGCTGCTGGGCACGGCGCTGCTGCTGACGGTGGCGGGCCTCGCCGGCGGTGTCGCGTACGGCGCGCAGGTGCACGACGTCGGCGGGCAGGTCGGGCGGCTGCTCGGCGCCGCGCTGGCGCAGCTGCCGGCCGCCTGGGTGCTGGCCGGCCTCGGCACCGCCCTGCTCGGCCTCGCGCCGAGGCTCAGCTCGCTGGCCTGGGCCGCGCTCATCGGGTCGGTCCTGCTCGTCGAGCTCGGCGCGTTGTTCGGGCTGAACCAGTGGATCGTCGACCTCACCCCGTTCGCGCACGTGCCGAAGCTGCCGGGTTCGGCGTTCACCGTGGCGCCGATGCTGTGGCTCACCGTCGTCGCCGTCGCCCTGGGCGCGGCCGGGCTCGCGGGGTTGCGCCGAAGGGACATGCCGGTGGCGTGAACCCCGACCGGATGCAGGGCCGTGCGGGACGATGCGCGCGGCCCTGCCCGCCGGCCCGGCCGCGGAGTCAGCGCGTCGCGGACGCGACGCTGTCGGATATCCGCCCACCGGCCGGGGAGCCCGCGTGGTTGACGGCATCCTGCCGGCGTGGCCGGTCCTGGCTGCCCCCTGAGGGGTCCTCACCCGGGGAAACCCCGATCGATGCGCCGCCGGCACCCTGGTGGCGCATCGGTCCGCGTCCGGCGGAATACCGGAGGCGATCTATGGCGCGGGAGGGTCACGCTGAGGCGAGTGACATCCCGCGAGACCGGAGTTGATCCACATGCGAAGCCAAATTCTCGCCGCCCGCGCCGCCGCCCTGTTCGCCAGCGACCTGCCCGCCGGTTCCCGGCCCAGCGATGCCGTCGTCGACGCCGCCATCGTCCGCGCCGTCCAGGCGTGCGGCACGCGCGGCTGCGTGGCGAGGATGGCCACCGCCTATGGCGACTATCCGGAGACCGCCGCCCCGCGCATGCGCTGGGCGCGGGATGTGGTGGAGACCGTCTACGGAGCGCGGCGCCCACAGCGCGGCTGTGAGCTAGTCGCCGCCTGACCCGGTGGCGGCGTCAAGGCCGCGCTGGTGGGCGACGATGCCGGGCAGCTGGGCGTAGATCGCGTCGATCAGGTCGCAGACGCGCTCGGCGATCGGCCGGCCGAGCTCGGTCAGGGCGTAGTCCACCCGCGGCGGGATCGCGGAATGCTGCGTCCGCGAGACGAGACCGTCCGCCTCCAACCGTTGCAGGGTCTGCGACAGCATCCGATCGGAGATCCCGGACACCGCGCGCCGCACCTCGGCGAACCGCAGCGGGCCGCCGACCAGGCAAGCCAGCGTCAGGCCACCCCACCGGCCGGTGGCGTGCTCGAGCACCTCCCGCGAGGTGCAGTCGGGGTCGAAGACGCTCATCTCGCCGACGCTCTCGACCGCTCCGCTCATGACGCCATGCTAGACGGCCGATAGCACTTACCAATAATAAGTGCCAGGTCGGTGCCTCCGTGGCAACGCCCGGGCCGGTGGCCGGCCCGGGCGTTCCTTGCCGGATCGTCGTTCCTTGCCGGATCGTCGATCAGAGTGACTCGGCCGCGCTCTCCGGCTGCACCTCGGCGGGTGCCGAGCCGGCCGGGCCGTCCTTCTCGGGGCAGTCCCGCTCCGCGGCCGATCCGTCCGCGTCCGTTCCGGTGGTGACGGTTCGGCTGCTGTCGTCGGTGGTGACGGCGGGCGTGAAGCGGCTGGTGTCGCCACCGCCCTCGGCGTAGGCGGCTCCGCCCAGGGCCACCGCCGTGGCGGCGGCGGCCCCGGCCAGGGCCAGACCGGTGATGGTCCTGATGCGCATATTCTCCTGCCTCTCGGTTGCTCGGTGGGCGCCGGGATGCGTCGTGGGCGCCCGCTTGTGACCAAGGGGATCAGGCGGGACCGAAAATCGGCCGAAGCTCCGGAGGGCAGCGCGCGAATGGATCAGCTCGCGGAACTCGTCCCGGTGGTGGATTTCCGAGAGCTGCCGGCCGTCGCGGTCGAGAAATGCCTGGACACAGGCGTCGAAGAAGCGTTCACTGCGTCCCTCGCCGCCTTTCGCCAAGCTCATCAGAGGGCGCTGAAACGGCGCTGATACAGCGCGGTCGAATTGCCGATAGTCCAACTGGGAACGGCGTGTCCGGTCGGCGACTGAGCACCCGATTGCCGGATAACCGGCCAGTAGATTCGCTCCGGGCAGGATAGGGGGCCGGCCGAATGCAGGTGAGACTTCTCGGGTCCGTCGACGTTTTGGCGGAGGGAGCGGCGCGGCCGGTGCGTGGCCTGCGGCGCAAGGCGGTGCTGGCCGTGCTGGCGCTGCACCACGGCCAGGTGGTGAGCACCGACCGGCTGCTGGAGATCGTCTGGGGTGATCATCCGCCGCCCACCGTGCTCAACACGCTGCAGAGCAACATCTCCCACCTGCGTCAGGTGCTGGGCCGCCGGGAGGCCATCGCGTCCCGCCCGCCGGGCTACGTGCTGGAGCTGGAGCCGTACGCCACGGACGCCGCGCTGGCGGAGCACCTGGTCGAGCAGGCCACCCGGACGGCCGACCCCGCCGACCGGATCCGCCACCTGCGCGAGGCCCTGGAGCTGTGGCGCGGCCCGTCGCTGGTGGACGTGGCCGAGCTGGACTGGCTCGGCGACGAGGCCGCCCGGCTGGACCAGCTGCGGCTGCGGGCCGCCCGGGGGCTGGCCGAGAGCCGGATCGCGCTCGGCGAGCACGTCGAGGCGCTGCCCGACCTGGAGCAGCTGACCCGGGAGCACCCGTTCGACGAGCCGTTGCACGGTCACCTGATCCTCGCCCTCTACCGGGCCGGGCGGCAGGCCGAGTCGCTGGCCGCGTACCGCCGGCTCCGCGACGCGCTCGACCGGGAGCTGGGCATCGAGCCCGGCCAGGCGCTCCGGGCGCTGGAGACAGCGATCCTGCGGCAGGATCCCGAGCTGGCGATCGCCCCGGGGGCGGCGACGGTCCCGGAGCCCACCGGGGAGCCTGCCGACGCGCCGGCCCGGCCCGAGGTGGTGCCGGCGCCCGCCGCCGGTTCGGTGCAGTTCGGCGGGCCGGCCGTGATCGGTCGCCGGGAGGAACTCGCCGCGCTGCTCGACCTGGTCCGCGGCGTGCCGCTCGGTGCGGGCGGGGCGGTGTTCCTGCTCGGTGAGGCCGGGATCGGCAAGACCCGGCTGGCCGCCGAGGTCGCCCGGGCGGCGGCCGACGCCGGCCTGTTGGTGCTGCGCGGCCGGGCCGCCGCGCCGGCCGTGCAGTTCCGGCCGCTGAGCGAGGCGCTGTTGGCGCTGCTCCGCCGCTCCGGCCCGCCGGACGTGCCGGAGCTGCGGCCCTACCTGCCGGCGCTGTCCCGGCTGGTGCCCGAGTGGCGCCGGGAGCACGGCCCACAGAACGATGAGTCGCTGGTGGTGCTCGCTGAGGCGGTGCTGCGCCTGATCGCCCACCTGAGCGGTGCGGCCGGCGTCCTGCTGGTGCTGGAGGACCTGCACGATGCGGACGCGGACACCCTGGCCGTCGTCGACTACCTGATCGACAACGCCGGGCAGGAGCGGCTGCTGGTGCTGGCGACCCTGCGCCCCGACCCGTGCGATGCGCTGAAGGTGGCCCGCGGCGCCCAGCACCGCCGGTCGGCCGGCGTGCTGGAGCTGCGCCGGCTGGACGACGGCGAGGTCCGCGAGCTCGCCGCGGGCTGCCTCGGCGCCTCCGCCGACGGCATACCCGAGCCGGTGCACGAACGGCTCCGCACCGCGTCCGACGGGATTCCGTTGCACGTCGAGGAGCTGCTGGCCGGGATGGTCGGCGACGGGGTGCTGGCCCGCCCCGGCGGGCGGTGGACGGTCACCGGCGGGCTGCCGTCCGGTCCGCCGACCACCCTGGCCGCGACGCTGGCCGGCCGGGCCGACCGGCTCGGCCCGCGCACCCGGGAGCTGTTGCGGGCCGCGACCCTGTTCGGCCGGCGTTTCCCGGCCGACGCGGCCGGGCTGGTGGCCGAGCTGGACCAGGAGGAGCTGCTCGCCGGCCTGCGCGAGGCGATCGAGGCCCAGCTGCTGGTGGCCGACGACACCACCGGGAGCTACGCCTTCCGGCACGCGCTGACCGCCGAGGCGTTGCGGGACCGGATGCTGCCGATCGAGCGGGTCGTGCTCTCCCGCCGGGCGGCCGAGGCGGTGGAGGCGTCCGCGGCGGCCGACGGGGAGCTGCTCGCGGGCGAGCTGTGGCTGGCCGCCGGCGACCGGCACCGGGCCGCCGACCGGTTCGCGGCGGCGGCCGGGCGGGCCGCCGCGCAGGGCGCGATCGCCACCCAGATCACCCTGCTGGAGCGCTCCCTGTCGCTGGTCGAGCCGTCGATCGAGGTGGTCGAGGCACTGATCGACGCGTACGCGGTCGCGGGCCGGGTGGATGACGCGTACGCGCTCGGCGCCCGTACCCGTGGCTACGCCGACCCGGTCCGCCGGGCCGCGCTGCACCTGCACCTGGCCCGGGTGGCGGCCGCGGCCGGGCACTGGAGCCGGGGGCTGCGCGAGGTGTCCCGGGCGCGCAACCTGCTGGCCGGGCACGACGACCCGGTGCTGGCCGCCTGGATCCCCGTCGTCGCGGCCCGGCTCGTCTTCGGCAACCCGACCCGGGGCCGCTATCCGGCCGCCGAGCGGCTGGCCGCCGGGGCCCTGGCGGCGGCCCGGGCGAGCGGCCGGCCGGAGGTGGCCTGCCAGGCCCTCGAGGTGCTCGGGCGGTGCGCCCGGCTGCGCGACCTCGCCGAGGCCGACGCGCTCTACGAGCAGGGTTTGGCCATCGCCGAGGAGCACCACCTGGTCAGCGAGCGCATCAGCCTGCTCTACCACCTGGGCGCGCACGACGGGATCCGGTGCGCGGACCCGCACCGGCTGCGGGCGGCCCTGGACCAGGCCGTCGAGGCCGGCGCGGTGGTCTCGGCCCTGAACATCGAGCTGGAGCTGGCCGTCGTGCAGGTCTGCCGCGGCGAGTACGAGGCGGCCCGGGCGGCCACCGAGCGGTGCGAGGAGACCGCCCGCCGGCTCAGGCTGACCCACACCCGGCTGATCGCCGTCGGCGAGCGGGTCATCGTGGCCGCGCACCAGGGCCGCCCGGCAGAGGTCGGCGTGCTGCTGGAGCGGTTCCGGGAGCTCGGCGGCGAGGAGGACGACTTCGCGGCCGCGGTGCGTGGCTTCGGCCTGACCATCGGCCACCTGCTGGGCGAGGACCGGGAGCAGGCACTCGCCGAGGTGCGCCTGGCGGCGGCCTACGAGGCCGAGCGGCCCGCCTCGTACCTGTCGTTCGTGGCCGGGCCGGCGCTGTTCCTCAACGTCCTGGCGGGTACGGCCGGCGAGCCGGAGTGCGCCGCGATGGCCGCCTCGGCGCACGCCCAGGCCGGCTGGAACCGCCAGTTCCTGCGGCTCGCCCAGGCGGTGCTGGCCGGCCGGGCCGGCCGGGTGGTCGAGGCGGAGGCGGCGTTCGCCCGCTTCCTGCGGGTTTCCCGGCCCTACCCACTGGTCCGCCACCTGGGCCCGTACCTGGCCGCGCCGGCGGCCGCCGCGGCCGGCTGGGGTGACCCGGACGGCTGGCAGCGGGCCGCCGCGGAGTACTTCCGGCAGTCCGCGCCGGCGGTGGCCGATACCTGCTGCGAGCCGTCCATCTGACCGCACCCGCCATCGGAGGAACGGAAATGTCCCTGCGAACCCGATCACTCGCCACGCTCGCCATGGCCGCGCCAGCCATCTTGCTGGCCGCCCTGCTCCCGGCCCTGCCCGCGGCGGCCCGGATGGGCCCCAGCTGGGTCACCGGCCCGAACTACTCGTCGCCGCCCGGCACGACCGGCGCGGAATGGCGCGACGTGACCGCCACCGGCCCGGCCGACATCTGGGCGGTGGGCGTCCGGCGCACCCCGGCGGAGAGCCCGCTGACCGCGCGCTGGAACGGCAAGGGCTGGACGGCCGCGCCGACCCCCGCCGCGCCGGCCGGCCAGCGGTACGACCTCACCGCGGTGGACGCCGTCGCGCCCGCGGACGTGTGGGCCGTCGGCAGCGCCGCATCCGCCACCCGGAGCGCGGCGGCGCTGCACTACGACGGGGCCTGGACGGCCGTGGCGCTGCCGACGCCGCCGATCGGCCAGTCCAGCGAACTGTCCGACGTGGACATGACGGCCACCGGCGGCTGGGCGGTCGGCTACGCGACATCCGGCGGCAAGCCGCCGCGGGCGCTGGTCCTGCGGCGCCAGGGCACGACCTGGACGCGGGTCACCGTGCCCGACGGCGACGCCACGTCGACCGAGCTCTCCGCCGTCTTCACCCGCGCCGCCGACGACGCCTGGGCGGTCGGCTCCCAGGTGCGCCTGGACGGCCGCCGGGTCGGCATGATCATGCATTGGGACGGTGTGAGCTGGCAGGAGCAGGCGGCCCCGGTGGTCGGCGACGCCGACGAGGAGACCTTCCTCGCGAGCGTGTCCGCGTCCACCCCGGAAGATGTGTGGGCGGTCGGCCGGCGCTGCCGCGCGGGGAACGGCGTGGAGTGGTGCCGCCCGCTGGCGCTGCACCTGACCGGCGGCGCCTGGACCGTCGTGCCGACCAACGGCGAGGAGTCGGAGCTGACCGAGGTGATCGCGTTCTCGCCCGCCGACGCCTGGGTGATCGGCTACGCCGGCGACTCGCCGCTGAACGAGACCGACTACGCCGAACATTGGGACGGCAAGGTGTTCACCCCGGACGCCACGGTGCCGGCGGACCCGGAAGGCCCGATCGTCTTCAACGGTGAGCCGGCCTCAGCCCTCTCCGCCGCCACGGCGATCCCCGGCACCGGCGCGATCTGGGCGGTCGGCTGGACCCGGGACCCGGTCCGCGGCGGAACCCACGTCGTGCACCGCGACTGACCAACGCGCGTCCGGCGCTGACGGAGCGTTTCAGCTCCCCTTCAGCGCCGGATGAGTTCCCGCTCGACGACCGGCGGTGGGTGTCGTGCGCGACGCTTGGCATCGACGGGGGCCTGATCGGATCGCGGTGAGCCGGCCGTGCCGGTCGCACGTATGACGATGCTGGTATGGAACTTTCGGCGGCCCGTTCACCCATACTTCTGATTGTCGTCGATATGGCCTGGTGAACGGAGTGTTACATGTCCGGACTGACGTCGCATCGGCGCGTTGTCGCGCTGACGATGCCCGCGCTGCTCAGCGTGCTCGCCCTGGCCATCACGTTGTTCAGGGTGCCGGCGGGGGCGCCGCCGCAGATGCACCCGGCGGCCGCCGCCACCATGACGGTCGCGCAGGCGATCAGCAGCCAGAGCGGCACCGGTACGGTCGCCGGCTACATCGTCGGCGAGCCCACGGCCACCAACACGGTGCTGTTCAGCGGCTTCACCGGCGACACCGCGCTGGCGATCGCCGACAGCAGCAGCGAGACCGACACCGCCGACATGCTGTACGTGCAGATCACCAGCGCGTACCGGTCGAGCTTCGGGCTGCGCAGCAACCCGGGCCTGATCGGTGACGCGCTCACCGTGACCGGCACGCTGACCGCCTACTTCACGCACGCGGGCCTCAAGTCCCCGTCCGCGATGACGCTCGGCGGGAGCACCCCCACGCCGACGCCGACCGGCACCGCCACCCCGACACCGACCGGGTCCACCAGTGCCTACTACGCCGCCGCGGCCGGCAAATCCGGCGAGAGCCTGAAGGACGCGCTGCACGGCATCATCTCCAGCGGCGTCACCACCCTGTCGTACGACGCGGTGTGGAACGCGCTCAAGGCCACCGACCAGGACCCGTCGAACTCGGCGAACGTCATCCTGCTCTACTCCGGGACCAGCCGGTCGAAGTCGCTCAACGGCGGTGACGCCGGGGACTGGAACCGCGAGCACGTCTGGGCGCAGTCGCACGGCGATTTCGGCACCAGCGCCGGCCCCGGCACCGATCTGCACCACCTGCGCCCCGAGGACGTACAGGTCAACTCCGTGCGGGGCAACAAGGACTTCGACAACGGTGGCACCGCCGTCAGCACCGCTCCCGGCAACCGCACCGACGCCGACTCCTGGGAGCCGCGGGCCGCGGTCAGGGGCGACGTGGCGCGAATGATCTTCTACATGGCGGTGCGCTACGAGGGCGGGTCCTATCCCGACCTCGAAGTCGACGATGTCACCGGCAGCGGCACCGCGCCCCGGATGGGCCGGCTCTCCGCGCTGCGGCAGTGGAACCAGCAGGACCCGCCGGACGCCTTCGAGAAGCGCCGGAACGAACTCATCTACAGCAGCTACCAGCGAAACCGTAACCCGTTCATCGACCACCCCGAGTGGGTAACCGCCATCTTCGGCTGAGCGGCCGGGCAGCGCGGGACGGTCCCGTTCCTGACGGGATCGTCCCGCGCCGCGGCGGGCCCTAACAGTTGGTCGGCGCGCTCGTGTTGTAGTTGCGCCAGTATGCCCAGTCATCGCCTGCGACATCGCCGTGATCGGCGTCGTAGATGTAGATGTGGAACTGGAAGCAGTGCCCCTCGGCCAGGTCGTACTTCGCGGCGGTGGAGCCCCGCACCTGGGTGCAGTCGTCCTCGCCGCCGGCCGCCTGAATGGTGTACTTGACCTTGTCGGCCGTCTGGTCGTAAACGTTGACGATGGCTCGATATCCGTCGGAGTCGATGTCGCAGACGCGGACGACGTCGCCGTCCGGCCAGAAATACACGACCCCGCCGGACTCCGAATCGTCGGTGAACATCTTGTGCATCGGGTTGTCATAGGCCTGTGCGGGGCTGGAAACCGCCAACATCACCGCGGTGGCCGCCACGAATGTGGAAAGTCCGAAGACCAATCTGCGAAGCATGGCGAACAGATCTACCCAGTCGGGTAAGCCCATGTCAAGACTTGTTTGACGCCGGCCGCGGCCCGGCGGGAAAGGGGAGGAAATGGTGGCCGTTTCGACACCTGCCCCGCCGGATTGTCGGTGTGATTGATTGTTACGGCACGGGCTTGACCGAATCGCATCGCGATCCGGCCGGCGCGTTCAATTCAGCCCCGGGGTGGAGTGCTACCGCGGAGGACGACCTCGGCCGGGATCGGCAGGACGCCGGGCGGGGTGCCGTCGAGCGCGGCCCGCAGCGCCCGGCGACCGAGCTCGTGGAGCGGGACGGCCACCGAGGTGAGGGGCGGGGTGACGTCGACGGCCGCGCCGATGTCGTCGAAGCCGGCGACCGCGAGGTCGCGGCCGGGCGTCAGGCCGGCGTCCCGCAGGCCGGTCATGACGCCGATCGCCATCACGTCGTTGACGGCGAAGACCACCTCCAGCGCGCCGGCGCCGCGGCCGGGCAGGGCGCCACGATCGGCGAGAACGCCGGCGGCGGCATACCCGCCCTCGCGGGTGAAGTCGACCTCGACGAGGTGGGCGCCGAGGCCGGACTCGGCCAGGCCGGCCAGGAAGCCGGTGCGGCGGTCGTGGGAGGTGCGGATCGTGTCGGGGGCGTGGACGACGCCGAAGTGGCGGTAGCCGAGGCCCACCAGGGCCCGCGCCAGCCGGCGGGCGCCGCCGGCGTTGTCGATGGCGAGGGTGGGGAAGGGCAGGCCGGGCTGGCTGACGATGGCGACCCGGCCGCCGGCGGTGCGGTAGGCCTCGAGCTCGTCGAGCAGCGAGGCGCCGGTGTCGGTGCCGTCGATGCGGCTGCCGGCGATGACGATGGCGCGGGGCCGCTGTCCGCGCAGCGTGCGGACGATCCGCAGCTCGAGGTCGGGGGAGCGGTCCGCCACGGCCATCGTGACGATCAGCCCCTCGGCCTCGGCGGCCTCGGTGACGCCGGCCGCGATGGAGGAGAAGTAGGGGTCGTCGACGTCGCTGACCACCAGCGCCACGGTGCTGGTGGAGCCGCGGGCGATGGCCTGCGCGGACAGGTGCGGGGCGTACCCGAGCTTCTCGGCGGCGATATGCACCCGGGCGACGTTCTCGGCGCGGACGTTGCGGTCGCTGCCGTTGAGCGCCCGGGAGGCGGTGGCGTAGGAGACGCCGGCCTCGCGCGCCACGTCGTGCAGCGTCGCGGCGCGGCGGGGGGCAGCTTCCACGGGGTGATTGTGTCATCGCCGGATGATCCCTTGAGCTGTCCGCCGCGCGTGTGATGGAATACGTTTTCCCGAGGAGCGTGACACATGTCGAAGACTCCCCACCTGCTTGCCCTGCTCGGCCTGATAGCGGCGGTGGCCGTTCAGGTGCCGGCCCGCCAGGCGCAGGCAGCGCAGGCGGCACCCGGCGCCACCTACTACGTCGACGCCGCCGGCGGCGACGACACCGCGTCGGGCCGGACGGCGGACCAGCCCTGGCGCAGCCTGGCGAAGGTCAGCGCGACCACCTTCCAGCCGGGCGACGCCATCCTGCTCAAGGCGGGGCAGCGCTGGACCGGCCAGCTCTGGCCGAAAGGCTCCGGCACCGCCGGCCTGCCGATCACCGTCGACCGGTACGGCGCCGGCGCCAAGCCGAGGCTGGACGGCGCCGGCGGGGTCGGCGACGTGGTGCGCCTGAACAACCAGGAACACTGGACGGTCCGGAACCTGGAGATCACCAACACCGTCCCGGCCACCGGCACCCCCGGGGAGAACCTGCGCGACCTGCGCGGGGTCCACGTCACCGGCGACAACAGCCAGACCCTCGACGGGTTCGTCATCGACGGCGTCGACGTGCACGACGTGACCGGCGAGGTCAACTGGATCGGCGGCAGCGTGAGCGGCAACGCGCCGGGCGTGCGCTTCCAGACCGGCTGGGACGGTTCGAAGCGGACCGGCGGCATCGTCTTCGACACCACGGTGCCGGACATCCACGCGCCGCCCGCGACCCCGACCGTCCTCAACGACGTGGTCGTGCAGAACTCGACGGTGAGCAACACCTCGTTCGCCGGCATCGTCGTCAAGCAGTACACCGGCGACGGCAGGAACGCGGCAGGCGAGACGATCGCGACGGCGACCGGCTGGGGGACCCGGACCGGCGCGTCGGACCCGAGGTTCGCGCCGCACACCAACATCGTGATCCGGGGCAACTTCATCACCCAGGCCGCGACCGACTACGGCTGCAACGGCATCTACCTGACGAACGTGCGCGGGGCGGTCGTCGAGCGCAACGTCGTCTACCGGACCGGCACCTCCGGGATCGAGACCTACTATGCCGACGACGTGACGATCCAGTTCAACGAGGTGTACGAGACCACGCAGAAGGCCGGCGGGGCGGACTCCAACGGCATCGACCCGGACAAGGGGACCACCGGGCAGGTCGTGCAGTACAACTACGTGCACCACAACGGCGACGGCATCCTGCTCTGCCAGTTCGCCTTCGGCGACGCGATCGTGCGGGAGAACGTCATCGCCGGCAACAGCCGATACCAGATCTACCTGCACTCGGACCGGGCCGCGGCCGCGAAGATCTACCACAACACGATCTACAACGATCGCAGCGACTATCTGATCTACGGGTACGGCAGCTACCTCGCCGCCGCCTACGACCTGACGAACAACGTCCTGTATTCCACCCGGGCCGGCGCGGCGCTGACCACCAGCACCACCATCCGCTACGACAGCAACCTCTACGGCGGCGCGACGCTCGACACCCCGGACGACGACCTCCGCGCGATCATCGCCGACCCGCTCCTCACCAATGCCACGGTCAGCGGCCCCTACGGCACCGCCGCGACCGGCCCGCAGCTGGCCACCGCGCACGCCTTCCGGCTCCGGGCCGCCTCGCCCGCGATCGACGCCGGCGCGGTGATCCCCGGCAACGGCGGCCGCGACTTCGCCGGGACCGCGCTCTACAACGGCGCACCCGACCTGGGCGCGTTCGAGTACACCACCGCGGCGGGGGCGACCACCGAGACCGTCGCCGGCAGCGTCGCGGCCACCGGCGGCGCCCCGATCGCGGGCGCCACGGTGACCGTCGGTTCGGCGACGACCACCTCCGGCCCGGACGGCCGGTTCGCCGTACCGGGCGTGCCGTTCGCCGAGGGCGTCACCGTCACCGCCGCCCGCGACGGCTACCGGACGGCCTCGCAGACGGTCGACGTGCGCACCGGCAACCGCACCACCGTGCACCTCGCGCTCGCCTCGACCAGCGTCGTCGGCGCGATCTCCGGCCGCGTCCTGGACCAGACCGGTGGACCGCTGGCCGCCGCGACCGTGACCGTCCGCGACGGCGACCGGGTCATCGGCACCGGCACCAGCGCGGCCGACGGCACCTTCACCGTCGCCGGCGTCCCGGTCGGCGAGGGCTACACGCTCACCGCGACCTTCCCGGGCCTCAACCCGGCCTCCCAGCCCGGTCTGTCGGTGACGCCCGCGACGACCACCGTGGCGCGGGCGTTGCTGCTGAGCAGCCCGGTTCCCGACTATCGCGACGTGCAGAACTTCGATGCCGTGCCCGCCGGCACGCTGCCGAACGGCACCAACGGGCTGGTCGTCAGCCCCGCCGGCGGCCGCGTCGACGTGGTCGAGGTGCCGTCCGCGGCCGACCACAGCGCCAAGCTGACCCGCACCGCGAACAGCGGCAGCACCAGCCTCCAGCGCCATCTCACGCCGGCGCTGACCGGCCTGGTCACCGTCGAGGCGAAGGTGATGCGCGACGACCCCTACGTCTCCGGCAACAACTGGTACGGCGTGCCGTACATCCGGGGCACGAACGGGGTCAACGCGATCAGCGTGGCCTTCACCAGGAACACCATCGTCGCCTACTCCGGCGCGAGCACCGTCACCGTCGGCGCCTACGAACTGGGCCGCTGGTACCGCCTGCGCACGGTGATCGACGTGGTCAACCAGCGCTTCGACCTCTACCTCGACGGGACGGCCGTGCTCAGCGGTGCGGCGTTCCGCGCGCCGATGGACGGTGTCGCCCAGATCGACTTCTACGCCAACAGCTCCAACTACGGCAGCGTGCACCTCGACGACCTGCGCGTCTCGCAGGGCGCCGGCCTGCTGCCGGACGACGCCGGCCTGCTGCCGGACGACGCCGGCCTGCTGCCGGACGACGCCGGCCTGCTGCCGGACGACGCCGGCCTGCTGCCGGACGACGCCGGCCTGCTGCCGGACGACGCCGGCCTGCTGCCGGACGACGCCGGCCTGCTCACCCCGGCCACCGACCACGGCACGCCCACCGCCGGGCCCGGCGGCGGATACCTCCTGGCGGTGCCGGCCGCCGTCACCGAGGTCGAGGTCTGGCCGACGCGCAGCGAGCCGCTGGCGGTGGTCGTGAGCTGACCCCGCGGCGCCGCGCCCGGCTATCCTGAGCGCGGCGCCGCGGCCGGCGGTCCAGGACCGCGGGGAGGGAAGTCAGGCGTGCCGCATCCCGCGAGGCCGACCGTCACCCTGCACGACGTGGCGGCCGCCGCCGGGGTCTCGCTGGCGACCGCCTCCCGGGTGCTGGGCGGCAGCTCCCGCACCGTCGCGCCCGAATACGCGCGCAAGGTCCTCGCCGCCGCCTCGGAACTGCGCTACACCGCCGACGTGTCCGCCCGGGCGATGCGCCGCCGCAGCGACGCCATCGCACTGGTCGCCGACGACCTCACCACGCCCTCGATCGGCATCGTCGTCGCGGCGATGGAGCGGCAGGCCCGCACGGTCGACGCGTTCGTCAGCGTCTCGTCGACCCGGGGCACACCCGAGCGGCAGCTGGAGACGGTGCGGACGCTCTGCGCCTTCCGGCCGCGCGCGCTGGTGCTCACCTCCAGCCGGATCGAGGCGGCGGCGCTCGGCGGGCGGCTGCTGGCGGAACTGCTCGACTACGAACGACAGGGCGGCCGGGTGGTGATCTTCGGCGACACGGACCTGCCGTTCGACGCGATCAGCATCGACAATCACGCGTCCGCCCGGTTCATGGGCGCCCACGTGGCCGGGACCGGCCATCGCCGGGTGGTGATCCTGGCCGGATCCCGCGACCGGGCGAACGTCTCCGCCCGCGCCACCGGCTTCGCCGAGGGGCTGGCCGCCGGCGGGGTGGCCGAGTCTGCCGTGCGCATCGTCAACTGCGAGGTCAGCCGCCAGGGCGGCTACGACGCGGCCGCCCGGCTGATCGCCGCCGGGCTGGGGGAGACCGACGCGATCGTCTGCGCCAACGACGTGATCGCGATCGGCGCGCTCTCGGCGTGCCGGGCGCTGGGGATCGACGTGCCCGGCCGGGTGTCGGTGACCGGCTTCGACGACATCCAGCTCGCGATCGACGTGACGCCGCGGCTGACCACAGTGGCGCTGCCACTCGCCGAGATCGGCGCGGAGTCGATCCGGCTGGCGCTGGCGGCGGGCGCACCCGGGCAGAGCGACCCTGCGCTGCCGGTGGGCACGGTCTCCGCCGCGCCCACGGGTGGCGGCGCCATTCGCGAGCTGGTGCGGGGCACCCTGGTCGTCCGGGACAGCTGCGCCTCGCACGCGCGCTGAGCGCCGGGACTACCACCGGCGATCCGGGACCGGCGCCCACCACCCGGCCACCCGCGTCCCCTGACCGGGTGCGGCGCTGCGCGAGGATGACGACCGTCGGTGTCGGCTGAGCAGCGTCGCGCGTTCCACCCGGTTCCGGCCGGCGGACTCGGCCCGGTCGGCCCGGTCGGCCGGTCGAGCAGGTGGGTGAGGTCGTCGAGCGGTCCGCGCGCGATCCCGGCGCTGACCGTGATCGGCGCCCGTCGCCGGCCCGACTCCGCCGCGACTGCCGCGCGCACCTGCTCGGCCCGGGCCGCGGTCGCGCCGGCCGTCGCGCCGGCCGTCGCGCCGGCGGGCCGCACCGGGGCCCGCGGTGGAGCTCACCCGCCGACCCGGAGGACGTCGCTCAGCCGCTGCCGGCGGCGCACGGCCGACTCGTGGCCGACCAGCACCGGGACCGTCGCCAGCACCACGGCGCTGACCAGACCGAGCGCCCACCAGGGCAGCACCAGGGCCGGGTCGGTCGCCTGCCCGGTGAGCAGCCGCAGTTCGAGCGGGCCGAGCGTCAGGCGGGCGAGCAGTATCCCGAGCAGCGGGCCACCCACGGCGGCGACCGTGACCGGGGGCAGCAGCTCACCCGCGGCCACCCAGCGGGCGTCGCGCGGCCGCAAGCCGAGGGTGCGCAGCCGGGTCAGGGTCTGCCACCGGTCGGGGGCTTCCGCCGTGGCGGCGAGGGCGAAGCCGAGCAGCCCCAACGCCAGCAACGCGGCGGCGGAGGCCCAGGCCAGCCGCAGCAGCGCCGAGCTCAGCGGCGCACCACGACGTTCGCGGAGGACGTCGGAACGGAGTACGGGGTGCGCGGCGAGGGCGTTCGTGGCGACGGCGCGTTCCGCCCCCGGACCGGTGACCCACATCGTGTTCCGCACCGCGGGCAGGCCGGCCGTGGCGGCGCCGGCGGCGTCGACGAGGACGACGTCGTCCGCGTCGCCGACCACGGGCGCCACACCGACCGCGGTGAGGTGGACTGCCGGGGCGTTCTCCCGGAGCAGCTGCAGGCGCATTCCGGGCCGGAGGCTGCCGTCGCGGGAACGCACCAGCGCGGGGAGGTCGCCGTTCCGGCTCGCCGCGAGCCGGCCGAGTGCCGGCTCGTCCGGCAGCGGGGTGGCGGCCAGCAGCCGCTGCAGGGCGGCGGCGTCCACGACGACCAGCCGCGAGGGGGTGACCGTCGAGTCGGCGACGATGCGCGAGCTGTCGGTGATCTCCGCGGTGACCACCTGCCGGACCCCCGGGGCGGCGGCGACGCGGGCGGCGACCGCGGGCGTGGAGGCGGCGGATTCGGCGGGGATGTCGAGGCGGGCGTCGGCGCCGACGGTGCGCCACGCCCCGTCGGCGAGACCCTCGGCGCCGGTCGTGTGCAGGGTGAGCGCGAACGATGCCAGCGCGGCCGACGTCACCAGGACCAGCAGCGGCAGCATCCGCGCCGATGTCGCGGCCGCCCGGGCGGCGCCGAACACCGCCAGCGGGCGGCGCGAGCGCAGGGCCCGGCGCAGCACCAGGCGGTTGCCGGCGGGCAGCAGCCGCAGCAGGATCAGCGTCCCGGCGAGGACGCCGAGGGTGGGTGCGCTCGCCGGCAGCGCCGACCCGCCATCCTGGCCCGGCCCCACGCCGGGGGCGTCGACGGGGAGGATGCCGCGCTGGTGCAGCGCGACGAGGGCCCCGGCCGCGGCGACCAGGACCGCCGACTCCACGGTGGCGCGCCGGAGCCGCCCGGTGCGGCTGGCCAGGCGGCGGGCGCTCCGGTTGGCGGGGATGCGCCGGGCCCGGGTGGCCCGGGCGGCGGTGAGCGTACCCAAGAACGGCCCCGCCGCGGCCCCGGCCAGGACCACGGGCAGCGCCCACCGCCAGGAGACGCCCGGCGTGATCGCCGCGGCCAGGGCGAACCCGGCCGCGGCGGATGCCAGCGCCACCGCCGTCGATTCGAGCAGCAGCTCGGCGCCGAGGTCGGGCAGGGCCGCTCCCCGTTGCCGGGCGGCGATCAGCGCCGGGGTGCGGCGGCGGACCAGCAGGTCCGCGGCGAGCAGCAGGGTCAGGACCGCGGTGACCAGCACGCCGGCGAGCAGGACCGACGCCTGCCCGGACGCGGCGCCGACCTGCGCCCGGACGTCGCGCAGCACGGTGTCGAGCTGGGTCTCCCACTTCAGGGAGGTGTCCCGGCTGCCGGAGGAGCCGGACGAGGCCTTGCGGGCGACGACGGCGGCGGTGAGGCTCAGGGCCGACTCCCCGGTGAGCACCTCGGGGTCGGGACTGAACCAGACCACGCGCTGGAGCTGGTCCTGCTCGAAGGCGAGCCGGGCGTCGGGCAGGGACTCCGCCGACAGCAGGCCGCCGAGCCGGGTGGTGCCCGCGCCGTCCGCCCCGGAGACCGGCCGCAGCAGCCAGGGCGCGCGCCGCCAGCCGGGATCGGCGCTGTCGGCGGCCCGGAAGACGCCGCTGACCTGGATGTTCTTGACATTTCCCCGATCGTCCGCGACCGGTATGCGGGCGCCGGGGCGCACCCGCAGGGCGCTAGCGTCCGCCTCGGACAGTCCGACCTGCACCGGCCACGGCGACCGGTTGTCGACCACCTCGATGGCGCTGTCCGCCTCGGGCACCGCGGACCGTGGGGGGCCACCCGCGAGCCACGTCACCTGCGGCCCGCCGGGGACGTCGCCGGCGAGGTAGGTGAGCTGAAAGGTGCGGAGCACGCTGCCGTCAGTGATCTTGAGGACGGGGCTGCTGACCTCGGCGACCGCCGGAAGCAGCGACGCCCGCAGCTCCGGGCCGAGATCGTCGCCGGCCCGGTCGCGGAAGTCCCGGACGTCCTCGGCGAGGTAGGGGGCGCGGACGCGGCCGCCCATGGGCCCGTTGTCGTACTCCCAGTCGGCCCGGGCCCGGAGGTCGGCGTCGTCGCCGGCGTGGCGCACCGCGGCCCGTACCGCGTCGGCGGCCGTCGCGCTCAGCAGCGGCGGCACGACACCCGTCAGCAGCGTGACGAACGCGACGACGGCGCCACCCAGCAGCAGGGGCAGGGCGTCGGCGCGGGCCCGGCCGCGGACGCTGGGCCAGTGCAGGGCCGGCAGCCGTGGCCGGGGCACCCTCACGAGTTCACCCGCAGGTGCGCGGCGTCCGCCCGGCGGGCCTGGACGGTGACGACGGCGGCGATCGTGAGCACGCAGCCGGCCAGCAGCACGAACAGCAGGCCGCCCTCGGCGGCCCACGGCCAGCGGGGCAGGGCAGCCGGCACGGGCAGGGCGCCGGTCTCGGAGCGCACGAGCAGCGGCGCGACGAACCAGGTGGCGAGCGCGCCGACGATCGCACCCGCGGTGAGCAGCGGCAGCAGGACGCCGACGTGCTGGCCGAGCAGCACGGCGCGGATCTCGCGCCGGGTCATCCCCAGGCCCCGCAGCCGCGCCACCTCGACGGCCCGCGCCCGCAGATCGCAGGCCACGTGCAGGACGATGCCGGCGATCAGCAACAGCACGGCGGCCGGGACCAGCAGGCGGAGCGCGGCCGGCAGACCGGCCCGCAGCGGCCCTGCGGTCAGCCGGGCGGCCTCGGCCGTACGGGTGGAGACGGTGCCGAGGCGCAGGCCGGTGGCGCGAGCCGCGGCGTCGGCCCGGGCGGGGTGGCCGACCCACCAGGCGTCCACCGGGGACTCCAGGCCGCCGTTGACGACGAGGGCGCGCGAGAGCGTGTCGAGGTCGGCCAGGGCGGCCACCGCGCCCGGGGCCGACGGGACGGCCGGCACCACCTCCGCGACGGTGACCGGTACGGGGGTGTTGCCGACCGTGAGAGTGAGCCGCGACCCCCGGCCGGCGCCGAGCTCGTCGGCGAACCGGGCGGAGACGGCGACGGGAACCGGCCCGGGAGCGGGGAAGGCGGTGGCGATGAGCGTGCGGACGGTGTCCTGAGAGCCGACGAGCTGGACGTCTGTCGTCATGCTCAGCCGCACGCCGGCCGGGCTGTCGGCGACGGCGACCGCCGGTCCGAGCAAGCCGGATCCGAGCAGCGGGGGAGGGGCGGTCCAGGTCGTCGCGGGGGCCGGGCCGCCCGGTGCCCGGGGCACGGTGAGCGTGACAGCGACCCGGCTGGGCGGTCCGGGCTCCGCGTAGCCGGATCCGGCGCCGCCCGGGTCGGCCCCGATCGGGAGCGACACGGCGACAAGTCGCTGCCCCGCCGCCGTCGCGCAGCCGGGGAGGCGGTGCGCCTTGCCGTCGAGCGGGACGGGCACCCCCGTACAGGTCGTCCGCAGTCCGGTGGTGTCCTCCATCAGCAGCCGGGGGGTCACGGTGAGCGGGTCCGCGCCGGTCGCCGTCCCGGTCAGGACCACCGCGGCGCCCGCCGGCACGGCGACGCCGGTGGTACGGGCCGGCGGCGCGAGCGCGGCGCCCACGCCCGCCCAGCTCCGGCCGCCGTCCAGCCGGCCCCGCAGCAACGCCGCGGCGCGGGTGGTGTCCACGGCGACCAGGCGGGGCGCCTCGCCGGCGGCACCGAGCCACTGCCCGACCACGACGGCCCGGTCGGTCGCCGGGCTCACCGTTCCCCCGGTGGCTGCGGCGACCGAGGCGCCCTGCCCGGCGACTGCGGGGACGGTGAGGGTCAGCGCCAGATCGCTGCCGACGGACAGCGTGGACTGGTCGTGCTGCGAGCGCTCCCAGGTGGCGTCGAAGGCCACCCCGAACGTGCCGGCCGCACCCGCCAGCACGACGAGCAACCCGGTGGCGACCGCCTGGGGGCGGCGGGCGGCCTCGAACGCGGCGAGCGGAAGCGCGAGCCCCCGGGCGCGGCGGGCCAGCCGGTCGGCTCCGCGCAGCGCGGGCGGGACCAGGCGCAGCGCCAGCGCCGCGCCCGCGGTGAGCAGCAGCGCGGGGGCGAGCACCCGGACGGCGTCGGCGCGCACGTCGGAGCCGGTGGCCTGGGTCCGCAGCTGCCACCAGCCGACGCCGGCGAACGCCACCAGCAGCAGGTCGGCGCCGGAGCGGGCCAGCAGCTCGCGCCGGTGCCGGCTGCCGCCGGCCGGCGCACCGGACTGCACCGCGAGGACGGCGAGCAGCGTCGCGAGGGCCAGCGCGCTGACCGCCACGGCGCACACCTGGAGCCCGGTCACGACCGGGCCGGTGGTGAGCCCGGCCCCCGCCAGCGGCGGCAGCCCGGTCAGCCCGGAGTGCAGCAAGGACGATGCGGGAACCGCGAGCGCGGCGGCGACGACCGTGATGACGCCGGCCTCCAGCGCCGCGGCGGCGGCGCGCTGGCGGCGCCCGGCGCCCAGCGCGGACAGCAGGGCGGTCTCGACGGCGCGCGTACCGGCGATGAGCCGGCCGCCCAGGGCCAGGGCCGTCGCGGTCAGGATGACGCCGAGCACGGCGACGGCGAGCACGGTGGCGGCGGTGACCTGTTGCTGGTCGCGAGCGGACCGGAAGGTCTGCGGCAGCCGGGAGGCGACGCGTTCGCTGGACACCCGCTCGCCCAGGGTGGCCGCCAGCCGGCGATCGGCGCCGCGCACGGCCGCGGCGACGGTGTCGAGGTCGCGGCGCCCGGGGCGGGACAGGTCGGGACGGGCGGTGACCTCCAGCCGGCTGATCGCGGATCCGCCGCCGAGCAGGTCGGTGAGGTCGACGAGGAACGGCCCGTAGGCGTGGACGGGCCGCGAGGTGCGGTCGTCGCGGTAGCCGAGGTCGTAGCCGGCGCCGCCGAGCGGGTCGCGCTCCCAGCCGGCGCCGGGCAGCGGGCGCACGATGCCCACCACGGTCACGTCGACCGGCGCGGTGGCGCCGGCCGGGTCCGGCTCGGCACCGAGCCGGACCCGGGCGCCGAGCCGCAGGTCGAGCAGCCGGGCGGTCGGCTCCAGCACGACGCCTTCCAACGGCGGTGCTGCCGGTGACGGTGCTGTAGGTGATGGTGCTGCCGGTGACGGGGCGCCGCCGGCCCGCGGCCACCGTCCGGCCGTCAGCTCGGCGCGGGTGGACAACTCCTCCACCCCCGACAGATAGCTCACCGCGGGAACCTCGTCGCCGCCGGCCCGCGGCACCGGCAGCGGCCGCATGGCGGAGGACGCCCGCGCGGCCGTGGTCGCGGCGAACGGGGCGAGCACCGAGCTCAGCAGGCGGCGGGTGTCGTCGGCGACCGGCCGCGCGTCCGGGCCGCGCACGGCGACGGTGTACGCGGTGACCTCGACGTCGCCGGGGGCAGCACGCGTGGCGGCGGCCTCCAGGGACTGCCCGGCGGTGCGGGTGACGAGCAGGGCGCAGGTGCCGAGCAGGGTGGCGCCGAGCATGACGACCGCCAGCAGCGCGGTCAGCAGCGGCCACTGCGCGCGCCCGCGGCGGGCCAGGAACATCAGCACGGGCGGCTCCGGACGGTCACGCGGCTTCCGGCCCGTCCAGCCGTCCGTCATTGATCCGGATCACCCGGTCGGCCAGCGCCATCATCACCGGGTCGTGCGTGGACACCAGCGCCGTCACGCCCTCGGACTCCACCACCGCGCGCAGCAGCGCCATCACCGACAGGCCCGTCTCGGCGTCCAGCTGCCCGGTCGGCTCGTCGGCGATCAGCAGGCGGGGGGAGGCGGCCAGCGCCCGGGCGATCGCCACCCGCTGCTGCTGGCCGCCGGACAGCTCGCCCGGCCGCTGCTCGGCGTGCCCGGCCAGGCCCACCTGGTCGAGCAGCAGCGCGACCCGGCGCTCGCGCTCCCGGGCCGCGACGCGGGCCAGCCGGAGCGGGGCACCGACGTTCTCCGCGGCCGACAGCACCGGGATCAACCCGAACGTCTGGAACACGTAGGCGACCTTCTCGCGCCGCAGCCGGGACAGGCCGTCCTCGTCGAGCGCGCTCACCTCGGTGCCGTCGACCACGACGCCGCCGGCGTCCGGGCGGTCCAGGCCGCCGATGATGTTGAGCAGCGTGGTCTTGCCGGAGCCCGACCGGCCGACCAGGGCGACCATGGTGCCGGCGGCGACGTCGAACGACACGTCCCGCAGCGCGTGCACCGCGGTCGGCCCGGCGCCGAAGCTCCGGTGGACACCCCGCACCGCGAGCAGCGGCCCGGCGCTCACCGGCGTTCCCCGAGGTCGGGGCGGATCGCCACGTGGCCGTCCTCCAGCGCCAGCCGCACCCGCCTGGTCAGCGCGAGGGCCTCGCGGTAGTCGCGGGGTATCTGGACCCGGCCGGCCCGGTCCATCACGGCGTACTCCTCGGCGATCACGTGCGTGCCGCCGTCGGCGCCGGTGGCGGTGCGGCGCAGCACCTCGGTGCTGGTGCGGCCGTCCCGGATCGCCACGGTCCGCGCCACCTGGCCGCTGACGCCGGGATCGTGGGTGACCACGACGATGGTCACCCCCAGCCGCTGGTTGAGATCGCGCAGGGCGGCGAAGACCTCGGCGGAGGTGGTGGTGTCCAGCTCGCCGGTCGGCTCGTCGGCCAGCAGGACGCGGGGCTGGTTGGCCAGGGCCACCGCGATCGCCACCCGCATCTGCTGCCCGCCGGAGAGCTGCGCGGGACGCCGGTCGGCGCAGTCGGCGATGCCGAGGGCGCCCAGCAGCTCGGTGGTGCGGGCCCGGCGGGCGCGGGCCGGCGTGCGGGCCATCGTCATCGGCAGGTCGATCATCTGCCGCGCGGTCAGATACGGTACGAGGTTGCTGGCCGTCTGCTGGCGCAGAAATCCCACCGTGTGCCGGCGGTAGTGCACGTGGTCGGCGCGCGACATCGCCAGCAGGTCCCACCGGTCGACGCGGGCCCGCCCAGCGGTCGGCACGTCGATGCCGGCCAGGATGGACAGCAGCGTCGACTTGCCCGACCCGGAGGCCCCGACGACGGCGACCATCTCGCCGCGGTCGACGATCAGGTCCAGCCCCTGCAGCGCCTGCACCTCGACCGACCCGGTCTGGTAGATCCGCACCAGGCTCTCGCAGGCGATCAGCGCGTCCCTGGTGGGCTCCGGTGCGCCCGTGGCCGGCTGCGGCGGGGCGAGCGGTGTCAGCGGGCCGATCGGAATCGCCTCCTCGCCGCGACGGGCTCGTTCATCGTCGGGCGGAAAAGTATCACTATCATGATCGTCAAAGCTCAATGGTCAAGACATAGATGATGTACGATTCTGGGAGCGCTCCCATGCTGACCTGAGGAGAACCGGATTGAAGCCCATCGGCCTGCTGACCGCCGTGTCCGCGCTGACCCTGTGCCTGCTCGCCGGTGGCGGTGCCGCCGTCGCGGCGGGCGGTGCGAGCGCCCGGGAGTGCGCGAGGCCCGGCGTGCTGTTCTGCGAGAACTTCGACCGGCTGCCCCTCGGCGGCGCCAGCAGCCTCGACTGGGGTATCGACACCCGCAACGGCACGCTCACCGTCGAACGCCCAGCGGCGGGCCGGGGCGGCAAGGTCCTGCACGTACGCACCCTCGACAACGGGCGTGCCTTCCTGCGCGTCGACGATCTCGCCGTACCCCCGGGCGGTTTCTACGGCCGGATGCGGCTGCGCGTCGCCGCCTTCCCGACGGCGCCCGACTGGGCGCACTTCACCCTCGTCGAGGCGACGGGCGCCGGCAGCGCCGAAGTGGTGCGCCCGGTGGGCGGCCAGTACGTCCCGACCGTGCGCCGGGCACTCTGGGGCATCGGCGCC
Source organism: Actinoplanes sp. ATCC 53533 (assembly GCF_003947245.1). Classification (NCBI taxonomy): domain Bacteria; kingdom Bacillati; phylum Actinomycetota; class Actinomycetes; order Micromonosporales; family Micromonosporaceae; genus Actinoplanes; species Actinoplanes sp. ATCC 53533. The sequence continues at coordinate 131,269 of NZ_QHHV01000083.1, forward strand.
GACGGCGGCCCCACCGGCGACTGGACCGCCTGGACGGAGTCGGCCCCGGCCACCGCGGGCGCCTGGCAGTGTGTCGAATGGCGGCTCGATCCGGTGACGAACTCCGTGACCACCTGGTTCGACGGCGATGTCACCCTGACGGCGAGCGAGCAGGCGCACGGCGGCAACCAGGTCCCGTTCATCCTGCCCGCGGTCGACACCGTCAAGATCGGTTGGCAGCTCTACCAGGGCGGCACCGCGCCCGCGGGCTTCGACCTCTGGATCGACGACATCGCGTTGTCATCCCGGCGGGTCGGCTGCTGATCCTCGGCGCGGCCGGGCGCTCCGCAACCGATCCCGGCCTGGTGGGGCCGCACCGGGCTGTGGCGGGCGGTCAGCGCGGCGTGGTGGATTCCGGTGCGTCCATGGGCGTCCAGGCCGTCCGGCGCATGGCAACGCCCCGTCCGGTGCGGACGGGGCGTTGGCCGAGCTGCGCCGGGGCGGCGCGGTGACGATCAGTAGCGGACCGTGATCACCACCCGGCGGTTGTACTTCTGCTTCCTGCCCTTGATCGGGTTCACCCCGCCGGCGCCCACGACGGTGATTCGTCCGCGCACTCCCTGCAGGCGCAGGTAGGTGCGTACCGCGATCGCCCGCCGCATCGCGAGCAGCTTGTTCGCCCGCACCGCGGCCTTCGACTTCCGCTCCGTCTGCGTGTAGCCCGTGATCTGGATGGACTTCGCGTCGTTGAGCGACTTCGTCAGGCCCCGAAGAACGCGCTTGGACCTCGGCTCCAGCCTCGCCGACTGGTACGGGAAGATGAACGTCCGCAGCGTCAGCGAGTTCTTCACCGGCTTCTTCCCGGCGACGGTCTTCACCGAACACGTGTCGTCCAGCACGATCCAGTTCGAGTCCTGCACCGTCGCGCCGCTCGGCGTGACGCCGGTCAGGATGAGCTGGTGCAGGCCACCCCGCACGCACGCCTTACCCGGCATCGTGATCGTGGCGCTGAAGTTGCCCAGGCTGTTCGTCTTGCCGCTCGCGACGACGACCGGGTCCGACCTCATCGTCAGCACGTAGTCCGAGGCCGGCCGCAGGCCGCCGCCGGACAGCTTCGCCGTCGCACCCACCAGCGGCGCGTCCACCGCGAGCTGGAGGTTCAGGTTCAGCCGCACCGGTGCCGTCGGGACCGTCGGCTTGCTGGGCGACGGGGTCGGGGCCGGGGTCGGGGTGGGCGCCGGGGTGGACGACGGCGCCGGGGTAGGCGACGGCGAGACCGGTACCGACGGCGACGCGGACGGCGACGCGGAGGGCGACGCGGACGGTGACGCGGTCGGCGACGACGACGCGCTCGGCAACGGCAACGGCACCACCGGCGCGGAGGACGACGCGCTCGGCGAGGGCGACGGCGACGGTGACGGCGAGGATGACGACGGCGACGGCGACGGCGACGGAGACGGCGACGGCGGGTTCGGATCCTCGACGTAGCTGTACGACTCGACGGCCTCGACGTTGCCGGCGGTGAGCGCGATCGTCACGATCATCGGCTCGGCGACGGCGGGCGTCCCGAAGGTCAGCCGGGTGCCGGCGTCGTTGACGTCGAAGTCCGGCGTCCGCAGCGTGTTGTCGCCGATGCGCACCGACCGGACCGTGTCCAGCCGCTCGCCGGTGATCGTGATCGGGGTGCCGCCGGTGACGTAGCCGGACGACGGCGAGATGCTGATGATGACCGGCGGTTCCTGCGTGATCACCAGCGTGCCCTCGACGTACCGGAACGCCGACGGGTTCTCGTAGAAGCCGGGATCCTCCGCGGTGAGCGTGCCCTGCTTCGGCACCATGCGGTAGGTCCCGGGGTCGGTCGGCGAGGCGACGGTGACGCCGTCCTGCACGTACTCGAACTGCACCTCGGTCACGGTGTCCTCGCCGAGCAGGCCGGTGACCTGGATCGTCGGTTCGAGGCTGTCGCCGCTGACGATGGTCAGGTCGTCGGCGATCACCGTGATCGTCGGCTCGCTGCCGAGGACGTCGAACCGGACGTGCTCCACCAGGCTCTCCGGGTCGGAGACGGCGCGCGCCGCGTGGTAGTTCACCGACTCCGGCACCTCGCCGCTGATCACGCAGACACCGCCGGAGACCGGGGTGGCCGTCCCGCTGGCGAACGTGCAGACGCCGTCGTTCTCGGAGTCCAGGGTCGGGAGTGGCACGCCGGCCGCCATGCCCGGTGCGTGGCCTGTGCGCGCGTCCAGCACCGTCGCGGTGATCGTGACCGGCATGCTCGGTGACAGCAGGGCCGACTTCCGGCTGGCGGACAGTTCGAGCGTCAGGTCCGCCCTGCTGACCGTGCCGACGATGGCCGGCCGCGGATCGGTGAGCGTGTAGTTCATCGAGTGCGCGCCCCTGAGCTCGACATCGGAGCCGAGGGTGACCTCCTTGTCGACGCCGACCACGGCGGTGGCGAACGTGCCGCCGGCGGACTCCGCGTCCACGAACACGTCATCGCCGTCGAGTACGCCGGTGAAGGTGGGGTCACCGAGCACGGCGGTGGTCGTACCGTCATAGACCCGGTCGGCGCGGAGCGACGAGATCGTGGCTTCCCGCGGCGTGATCTCGACGCGTACGGCCGGGAGGGTGGCCGTGTAGTAGATCGACCGGTCCGTGCCGGTGGTCTTCATCTCGAACGACTTCACCCGCACGTCCCAGCTCGCCGGCTCCGCGGGGTTGCCACCGCATTCGAGCTCGCCCATCGCCACGTCCCCCGGCAGGCCCTCGGTCCATTCCGGATGCGTGAGGCTGTCCTCGCACGTGGAGTTCCGGTACTCCCAGTACACCTTCGTGATCGGGTCCGGGACGGACGGCGTCGGCTCGTACGTGAAATCGGTCGTCTCGGCCAGCGGGCCCTTGTAGGTGAAGCTGGCACCGCCGACGGACGTCGGTGTGACGGTGATCGGAGTGCCGGTGAGTGTCACCCGCACCGGCACGGCGGGCTCGCTCCACCGGTACCGGGTGGTGTCGTAGCCGGCGCGCTCCTGCGAGACCCGGATCCAGTAGTCGCCCGCGGCTTCCGGCAGGCCGGCCGTCGCTTCGTCGAACCCGGAACCCGTGTAGTCCGCGTGCGTCACGTACTCGTAGCCGCCGGGCGTCTCGACGTCGATCACGTCGCCGCTGACGAGCCCGGTCGCGGTGAAGCCCGCCTCGTACGGCGTACCGGCCGTCACCGTCAGGTGGTTGTTGCTGCCGTCGGCCGTGGTCGTGACCGTCGGCTGGACCAGGCAGTCGAAGACGATCTCCTGGGCCGGCAGCGTGCCGCCGGTCGGAGTGATCACGATCGGCGTGCTGCCCCACAGCGACGGCAGGTCGGCGGAGAGATCCGCCAGGTCGAGGACGACCTCGTTGTCCGCGTAACTGACCGGGGTGATCGCGACCCCGCCCACGGTCACCGTGCCCGAGGCGCCGAACGCCTCACCGGAGCCGGAGATCGAGATCTGGGCGGGGGAGTACGTGACGCCGCCGGTCGTCAGGTCCTGCCGCCCGCAGTATCCGATCGAGGGCGTCGTGGTCAGGTTGACGCCCGCGACGAGATACTTGATGCCCCTCGTCGAGAAGGCGCTGCCGAGGTCGGTGACGACCGTGACCTTCTTCCAGTCGCCGGCGGCGAAGGTGCGCGGTGCCTTGAACGTCAGCGACGTCGCGGTCACGTTCGTCGGCACCAGGGTGATCGGGGCGTCCTCCTCGTGCGCGACGAGGACCCGGGTGGCGCCCGCGGTCGTGCCGATCAGGTTCGTGCCGGTGAGCAGGAACGTGTTGTCCAGGTCGGCGTTCGGGTCGAACTCGTTGCGGTTGTCGTGCCCGAGGTCGGTGCTGGAGACGATCTGGGTGATGGTCGGCCGGACGATCGCCGTGCCGATGTAGCGCAGGGCCGACGCCCGGGTCGCGGCCACCGTACCGCCGGGCGAGACGGTCAGGGTGGCGAGACCCGCGGACCCCTCCGGGGTGACGAACGTGATCGCGGTGGGCGAGTAGGACGTGGTCGGCACCACGGTGGAATCGATCTCGACGGTGCCGGACGAGCCGAACCCGGTGCCCTGCACGAGCATCGGCACGCCGCCGGCCGTCGGTGACTCCAGGATCACCCCGCTCGGGTCCTCCTCCGGGTCGAGGTCGATGTAGTCCTCGTTGTACGGGTCCGGGCCGACGTAGGTGAGCGTCGGGCCGGTGACCCGCACGGCGCCCCTGATCGTCTGGCTCGACCCGTTCGGTTTGAGCACGATCGGCAGCAGGCCGGCGACGCCGGTCGGCACGGTCACGTCGCTGATGACGGTGCCGTTCCCGGACGCCGAATACCCGACCGTGGAGCCGGCACCGACCTTGACCGTGCCGGTGCTGCCGAAGCCGGAGCCGTTGATGGTGATCTGGGCGGCGCTGCCGGTCGCGTAGGACGGGACCGACACCGGCTCCACGCTCGTGATGGCGTCGTCGGGCAGCACCGTGAGCCCGGCGGCCTGGGCGGCCCGGCCGCCGACGGCGCCGACGACGACCTCCTTGGCGCCGGGCGGGTCGACGACCGGCACGTCGAACGTCACGGAGCTCGCGGTCGAGCCGGTGACCCGGGCCCAGACCCCGCCCACGCTGACGCCGACCGTACCGGCGGCGCCGAAGTCACTGCCGGAGAGCGTGACCGATTCGCCGGCCCGGGCCGACGCCGGGGCCGCGGTGCCGATGGCCGGCACCGCGTTCGGCGCGATGAGCGTCAGCGCGGCCGGGGCCGAGGTGCCGGCGCCCTGGGACGACGAGACCTGCACGTCGACGGCACCGACCGTGGAAAGCCCCTCGGGAACGACGGCGGTCAGCTCCGTGCCGCTGATCCGCGTCACGAAGGGCGACTTCACGCCGTCGATGATCACCGCGGGCTGGCCGGCCGTGCCGAACCCGGTCCCGGTCACCGTGAGCACCGAACCGCCGCTGTTCGCGACCGAGGACGGGCTCACGGCGGTGATCGTGGGCCGGCTCAGGTAGGTGTACGTGCCCCGGGCGATCGTGGAGCCGTACTCGCTGCTGACCGTGATCTCCACCGGGCCGGGCGCGCTCGCCGGCGGGGCCTCGACCTCGATGACGTCGTTGCCCGTCGTCCAGATCTCACGGTCGTCGTCGTGCTCCATCGCGTCGGAGATCGTCTTCGGCCAGCCGGTCAGCGTCTTGTCGCCGACCTTGATCTTGGTTTTGGGGTAGTTGGAGTACAGGAACCGGCCGCGCAGCCGGATCTTGGTGCCACCGGTGAGCGGGCCCGCGGAGGGCGTGAACGACACGTCCGCCGGCGCCGGCGCGACCCAGTCGACCTGCTGTTGCCAGTAGACCCGGCACTCGCCCTCCTCCCATTCGCGCTCCTTGGGGCAGGCGCCGACGACGAGCGTCCGCTCGTCGGACCCGATGTGCTCGTCGTCGTGCGGCTCGTACGCGACGTAGGTCCGCGCCGTGTCCTCGCCGGCCCAGTACTCGGCGCCCTCCAGCTCGATGATCTTGGAGTGGTCGTCGTTCATGATCCAGTACTGCATGGCGGACACGTTCGTCAGGTCCGGGCCGTGGAAGGTGATGATCGAGCCGGCGGTGAGCTTCTCGGGCGCGTCCACGCTGGTGACCGAGACCTCGTCGACATAGGTGAACGCGCCGGCGGACGTGGCGCGGCCCTTGCCGCTGCCGCCGCAGTCGTTCTCCACCGCGAGATCGAAGACGCCCGCGTCGAAGCTCTTGCGCTCCGGTACCTCGACGACGAGGCTCGTCAGGCCGCTGTTCGGGTCGAGGATCTCGGTGACGTCACCCGCGGACTCCCCGTCGATGAAGACGGTGGCGCCGTAGCAGTACGGCCACTCGGGAAGCGTGCCGTCCCGGACGGTCACCGTGGTCCGGCTGCCGCCGTGCACCGTGCTGTCCGGATTCGTGATGTTCACGATCGTCGGCACCGGGGCCATGCCGAGCCACATCGCCACGTGGTAGGAGAGCGTGGCCGTGAGGTGGGTGACGGTGACCACGACCTCGTTGCGGCCACGGGCGAGCACGAGGTCCGCGGACTCGTCGAGGTTCAGCGTCTGGGTGACACCGTTGAGCGTGATCGTCGGCGTCGCGGCGGGTTTGGTCGTCGTCGGCGCCAGGTTCACCTCAGGGGCGCCGGCGACGAGCTGGTAGTACCGGATCTTCTTGTCGAACGCCGGGCCGAGCGGCGAGACCGAGCCGGTGGCGACCAGGTCGCTGAGGGTCGCGTCGGGGGTTCCCCCGTTCAGCAGCCCCAGGGCGGTCGGGGGTTTCGGGACGGACGCCGCCGCACCGCCGGGTGCTACCAGTGATCCCGCAGCCATCGCCAGCAGAACGACACCGGCCAGGACTCTACTAATCTTGATCATGAACTTCCTCGCCGCGCGAGAGCCGACTAGACGATCAGAATCCTGCCCGGCGATGGATCACTCTGTTGCGGTTTGTGGCGAAATAACGCAAAAAATCCTCAGCCTTAGCCGAGCTCAGGGCCCTGTGCCGCGTCGTGCTCGTAGAGCCAGTCGAGGGCGTTGAACGACCACGCCTCGGAGCCGGCCGCCATCTGGCTGTCGCGCTGCCGCTGGGCCGGACCGTCCGGCAGGTGGAAGCGGGTCTTGTTGCCCGCCGACATCGCCTGCAGGCGCGAGGTGCGGGGCAGGCGCGCCCGCTCGTACCGGCGCAGGGCGGCGGTCACGTCCGAGGCGGGGGCGGCGTCTCCGACCTGCCGCAGGCACGCGCCGAGGGTGGCGCCGTCCTCGATGGCCTGCGCGGCGCCCTGCGCCATGAACGGCAGCATCGCGTGGCCGGCGTCGCCCAGCAGCGTCACCCGCCCGGCCGACCACCGGGGCAGCGGGGGCCGGTCGAACAGCGCCCAGACGAACGTCTCGTCGGCCGCGCCGATGATCTCGCGGACCTGGGGGTGCCAGCCGGCGAACGCGGCCAGCGCGTCGGCGATCTCGCCCCGGTCGGTCCACGACTCGCGGGTCCACCGGTCGTGCTCGACCACCGCGACGAAGTTGACCAGTTTCCGGCCACGGATGAAGTAGTGCACGAAGTGCCGGCCCGGGCCCAGCCAGAGCTGGGCGGTCACCTCGAGGTCCAGGTGCCGCAGCCGTTCCGCCGGCACCACCGCCCGGTAGGCGACGCACCCGGTGAAGCGGGCGTCCTCGGCGCCGAACAGCGACTGCCGCACCGCCGAGTGGATCCCGTCCGCGCCCACCAGCACGTCGAACCGGGCCTGGTGGCCGTCGGCGAACCGGGCCCGTACCCCGTCATCACCGTCGGTGAGGCCCACCAGCCGGTGCCCGAGGTGGATCCGCCCGGCGGGCACCGCCGCGGTCAGCGCGGACAGCAGATCGGCGCGGTGCATCTGGTAGTGCGGGAAGCCGAAGGTCGCCTCCAGCGCCTCGGCCAACGGCGCGCGCAGCAGCGTCCGGCCGTCGTCCCAGCGGCGCTGGTGCCAGGCCAGCGGTTTCACCCCGGTCGCGGCCAGCGGCCCGGCCAGCCCCAGCCGGTGCAGGACCCGCGACGCGTTCGGGCTGACCTGCACGCCGGCGCCGATCTCCGCCAACCGCGTCGCCTGCTCGTAGAGCTGAACGTCGAACCCGGCCCGCAGCAGGCACAGCGCGGCGGTCAGGCCCCCGATGCCGGCACCGACCACCCCGACCGACAACTGGCTCGCCACCATCGCACCGCCTCTCGCCGTCGATGGTCCATCGGCGCGCGCCGGGCCGCTGCCGGGTCGCGGACACCCGGACCGCGCCGGTCACTCCACCTGGGTCCGGCGGGGTAGGAGCCATAGTGGATCACTCTTGGAGTCCACTGTGGCGCATCCGTGTCCGCACGATCACGCGGAAGTGTCTTGTCGAATCGCGTCAGTCCTCGACCAGGTAGGTGTCGTCGCTGACCTGCCGCGCCGCCCGATACTCGACCATGACGGCCTGCGCCCGCTTGCGCTGCACGGCGTAGGTGCCCGGGCCGATCCCGTTGGCGCCGTGCTCGTCGGTGTGGATGAGCAGGGCGCTCTGCCCGTCCGGTACGAGCACGTAGCCGACGCGCAGCCCGCCGCCCGAGGGCGCCCACCGCACCCCCGGCGAGTCGAAGCCCTCATGCAGCCAGTGGGTGTTGCCGGTGGCCTCCCCCTTGACCACCTGGAGCCCGTCCGCGGGCAGCCGGGTCCAGGCCGCGCCGGGCAGGCTCGGCACCGGCAGGAGCAGCAGGTCGCCCTGCGCCTGCGGGCCGCTCAGGACGGGGACCGTCGCGTCGGCGACGAGATGGGCCGGGACGGTGATCCCGGACAGCGCCAGGGCGGAGGCGTAGGTGTGCATGCGAGCTCCTTCGGTCGGCGGGTCAGGTGCGGCGTCGCAGGCGCCGGTAGACGTGGACAGGGCAGTTGTACTGCCAGGCCGCCGCCTCGATCGGGTCGTCGATCCCGGCGGGCACGGTCTCGGCGTACCGGCTGAGCGCGCCGGACCGGTGCGGGCTGCCGTTGGTCATCACCAGGACCCGGGCGTCACCCAGGCGCCCGTCCGGGTCCTCGTACAGGAGCAGCTCGTGCGGGGCGTTGCCCGGATCCGGCGCGGACGCGACCAGCCGCAGACCAGCCCGCCCGATGTAGGTGAGCCACCCCATGCGTTCGATCGCCGCCCGCCGGACCTCGCTGTTGTGGTGCCGGTGGATGGCTTCGACGTCCCCGCCCAGCCGGATCAGGTCGGTCGGCACCTGGATGCCGTGCCAGAAGTGCAGGTCGAACCCGTCACGCCAGGAGATCGCCGGCAGGCTGGCGTGGTGCGGTCGGTCCGGGCCGTCGGCGGTCCGCTCGACCCGGAGCCGGATCGGCGGCTCGCTCACCACGACGAAGTCGGGGTGCGGCCACCAGCGGACCCGGCCGGCGTCGGCGAAGCCCTGGATCGCGTCCCAGTCGTCGTCGCGCGGAACACCGGCATGCCGGCGCAGCCACAGCAGCCGAGCGGTGCTGCCGGTGCCGTGCAGCGGGGCCGTGCCACGCGGCGGATCCTGCTGGGCGATCACCGCGTCCAGCAGGTCGGCCGACCCGGCCGCGGCCAGGACGGCGAGGCGGGCGTCCCGGCGAATCGTCGGATGGTCCGCGACGGCCTCATCCCAGAGACCTCTCGTGACCCCGGTCCAGATCGGCGTCTCCGCCTCGTCGATCGGCACCCGCACCCCGTCGCGGACGGCTTGGTCGACCCCGGGGGCGAGCGCGGTGTCGAGCTTGGCCTCGACGACGCCGATGGTCGCCGCGACGATGTGTCGGGAGGTCCGGCCCAGCTCCGAGACGGCCTCTTCGAGCGGGAGCGGACGCACGACGGTGGCCCGCCGGCTCCAGTTCGCTACGCCGTCGCGCACGCCGACGAAGACCCCGAACGCCGCGAAGAGCAGAACGTAGTCGATGGCGAAGGACGACGAGTGATCGAACACGAGGATCAGCGCGCCCGGCCAGCTGAAGAAGAGCACGGCGAAGAGCACCGTCGCCAGCATCCCGAGGGCCGCCCGGACCGGACCCTCCACACGGGACCAGACCGCGTCCAGCGCCCGCCGGGGGATCGACCGGTGGATCCGGCTCCGCTGGACGGTCAGCGCGGCCGTCAGCGCGACCAGCTCGCCGGCGAGCGGGGACGACACCCACACGACGGTGCCCGGCCAGGGCAGGCCGGCCGCCACGTAGCACCGGCGGAGCCCGTCGACGACGTCGTCGCGCTCCTGCTGGGTGAGGGGCGCGCGGTCCGGGCCATGGTGCACGCACCGCTCCACAAAGGGCGCGAAGGTGGCGCGCTGCGCATCGGTCAGGGCATCGATCACCGTCGTGTCCTCAACAGCGTCGCGGATCTCTCGGCCGGGTCGCGGATCTCTCGGCCGGGGTGGCGGGCACCCTGATCCCCACCATATCCGGCACCCACCGCCGGGTCGTCGCTTCCGGGTCCGCCGGTATCACAGCGCGAAGCGCCCCGGCCAGATGTGGCCGGGGCGCCTCGGATCCGCAGTTCGTGCCGCGTCGTGATGTCGGCTCAGCCGGTCACGACGACTCCTGAAACGCCCTAATCGGCGGTACTACCGGATTTCCCTGCCTTTGCCGAATCGGTCGATCCCGATGTTTCGGACGCCCGCTCGCGGTCCGACTCATCCTGGGTCGCGGCCGAGTGCCGCGCCCCGCCCCGCCGCTGCGTCGGCACAGCAGCACCGGCCGCGGCCGCCCGCCGGCCGCGCGCCACCAGCATGGCACCCACGAGCAGCAGGATCAGGCCGACAACCGCGAGGCCGATCGGCGCCCACACGGTCACGAGCGTCAGCTTCTGGCGGTTTTCCTTGGAGGTCTCGGCCGCGTTGTGGATGGTGTCGTCGGTGTAGACGAACGGCGCGTCGAGGAGCACGACCGGCGAGCCGACATCCGGCACCAGCGTCTTCTTCTGCAGCTCCTGCACCTTGATGAACTGGCCGGTCACCGGCTCGACCCACACCGTACGGGTGTTGTCGTAGCGGACCTCTCCGGATTTCGCACCGGGCGCCAACTGACTCAACGCCACCGAAAGCCGGTCGGCCGGCACTTCCAGCTTCTCGTTACGGATCTCCTGGGTGAACTGGTAGGTCTCCAGCCCCTCGATCTCCTCGGTCTTCACGAAGTTCGCCGGCCGGGTATCGAGGAGGTCACGATCGAAGATCGGGTAAGACTTCTTTTCCGTACCGAACGGGAACTTGTAGATCTGGCCGGAATACTTGACGCTCTCCCGGTTACCGGTGTCCAGCCACTGCCCGCCCCATTGCTGGGCCGCGCCCGACTTCCGGTCGACCGCCAGGGCCGTGCTGTACGCGCTGACCAGCTCGGTGCTGCCGGTGTTGACGACCTCCTGGCCGACCAGCCACACCATGGCCTTGCCGGCGAGCGGCGCTTCCAGGTCGGCGGTCGTCTTCGCGTCGGGAGTGACGTTCACCGTCGAGCGCAGCGTGCCGGAGTTGACCTTCGCGACGCCGCTGGTGATCTGGAGGAATTTCGCGTTGGGTGCCTCGGCCACCGATTGGGTGGCCTTCATGTCGTATGGCAGCTGTTTCACAGTGGGTGCCACGACGAATGCCAGGCCACCGGCGAAAATCAACGCCACGACGCCGAGGGCCAACAGCGTGGCGCCGAGGACGCGGGACCTCATAGTGCCTCCACGAATATAAGAATCGAGATGAGTTAAGAACATGCTTCGGCCGGCGGTAAGCCTGCCAATTGCCGGAAGGTTACTACCGAGTCACATCGGAAAGCGAGCCCTGTACGGGATCTTCCTGGGTGGTCGCCGGTGCGGGCTGCCCCGAGCGCCGGAGCACGACGGTGAAGTTCCACGTCAGCATCTCCCTCAGCCCCGGTACGCGGGCCACCCAGCACGCCCACCGGGGGTGGTAACGCGGCAGCACATCGACCACCGTGACCTCCCCGGCGCGGCGGCCGGCCCGCGCCCAGCGCATCGCCCGCGCCGCGCTGACCGGGAAGAGCGTCTCCTGGAAGCGGTTCTTCGGCTCGCGGCCGTTCCGCCGCAGGTAGCGCTGCCGCGCCCGGTCGCCGCCGAGCAGGTGCCAGGGCGAGGTCTCGTGCCCGCCCCACGGCGACAGCCACGGCGTGAACGAGACGAAGACCGTGCCGCCCGGGCGGGTCACCCGCACCATCTCGTCGAGCATCGCCTCGGGCGTGGAGACGTGTTCGAGCACGTTCGACGAGTAGCAGACGTCGACGGCGCCGGACCGGATCGGCAGCGCGGTGCCGCTGCCGCGCACCATGCCGCTCACGGCGGCGCCCGCGGCGGCGAAGTCGCCGACCGCCGGGTCGAGGCCGAGGTATGTCGCACCGGCACGCCGGAACTCGGTCGAGAAGTAGCCCGGGCCGCCGCCCACGTCGAGCAGCCGGGCGCCGGCGAGATCCACATAGGAACCCAGCTGGCGCACCGAGTCGACGGCGAGCAGCGAGTAGAACCGGTCGGGGTCGGTCTGCTCGACGAGGAACGTCCGGAACAGCTCGACGGACCGGCCCAGCGTCGCCCGGTGCGGCCCCTCGCGCGGCTCTTCCGGCTCGCCCGCCTGATCGGGCTCGACGGTCCCGTCCTGCTCGGCCGTCTCGTCTGGCTCGCCCATCTAGCCCGCCCTACCCATCTCGGCCGGCTTGGCCGTTTCGTCTGGCTCGCCGTTCTCGGCCGCCCTATCCATTTCGGCCGGCTCGGTCGCTTTGTCCGGCTGGCCGTTCTCGGTCGTCCTGCCGGTCTCGGCTGGCTCGGTCGCTTTGTCCGGCTCGCCGTTCTCGGCCGCTCTGCCGGTCTCGGCCGGCTCGGCCGTTTCGTCCGGCTTGCCGATCCCGGCCGCTCTGCCGGTCTGGGCTGGCTCGGTCGCTTTGTCCGGCTCGCCGGTCTCGGTCGCCCGGCCCGTCTCGGCCGGCTCGGCCGTTTCGTCCGGCTTGCCGATCCCGGCCGCCCTGCCGGTCTCGGCCGGCTCGGTCGCTATGTCCGGCTTGCCGATCTCGGCCGCCTTACCCGTCTCGGCCGGCTCGCCGATCCCGGTTGCCTTATCCATTTCAGCGGGCTTGGCCGTTTCGTCCAGCTCGTCAGGTGGTGCCGTTTCAGGCGCGCCCGAGGGGTGTTTCCCATCGGGAAGCAGAGCGGAGGGGTGGCCGGGCCCGGGCGCGATGGTCGCGGCGACCACGCAGATCGCCGCCAGCATGGCCACCTGCACCCCCGCGCCGTACGCCCACTCCTGGCCGTGGCCGAGCAGGCGTCCGGCCGCGGCGACCGCCAGGCCGGTCCCGGCACACCAGAACGCGACGGCGGGCAGCGTGCCCGGCCGCAGTTGCCGCACGATGAGCGCCGCCATCAGCAGCGCGGCCCCCGCCGCACCGCCGAGCGCCACCGCCAGCGCCAGCAGCGGCAGCAGCATCCACCACTCGCCACCGGGGACGGCCCGGAAGCCGCGGGCCAGGGGCCGGGTGACCGGCTGCCATCGCCGCCGCGCCGGCACGAGCGCTGCCAGCGCCACCAGGAGCACGAACACCGCCCCGGTCGCCAGCCCCGCCCGGTACGGCCCGTCGGGCGTGAACCGCAGCGTCACCGTCCCGCCCGCCCCGGCCGGGAGCACGAAGGCCTGCTGCCAGCCGTCCACCCGCACGGCGCGCAGCCGCTGACCGTTCAGCGTCGCTGTCCAGCCCGCGTTGAGGTTTTCCGGCACCACCAGCAGGGCAGCCGCGCCCGTGTCGACGGCGACCCGGCGCTCGGTCGGGTCCCACCGCTCGGCCCGCACGCCCCGCGGGTGCACGGCCGGGGGAGTGGCCGGGGCACCGTCGCGGACCAGCGCCGCCGAATCCGCGACGAACGCCTTCGACGGCACCGTCCGCAGCCGGTGCTCGCCCGCCGCGAGCTGCACGACGTCGCTCACGAAGTCATCGCACACGGTGACCGGGAGCGCTAGGCCGGCCCGGACGTCCGCGAGCGTGCCGGACACCGACGTCGGATAGGCCACGCCGTCGATCTCGACGGCGGGTCCGCTGCCACAGGGCGCGGCGATCGGCGTGCTGGCGGCGGCCGGCTTCAGCAGGCCGGCGAGCGCGGGAATCTCGATCTCCGCGACCCCGGCCGGGGCCGGCCAGCCGTTGCCCCGCGGATCGGCGATCACCGCTTCGGTGGCGATGATCGTGACGTCGAGCCGGTTCGTTCGCAGGGCCGGGAATCGCACCCAACCGTCGGCGCCGACGTCGGCGGCCAGTTCCCCGGCGGCCGTGCGCAGGAACACCTTCGTGGGCCGGGCGGCCAGCGGCGCGGTGGGCACCACCAGCCGGATCCGGTCGAGCTTGCGCGCCGAGCGCCAGGACAGCCGCAGCGTCGGGTCTGCGTCGGTCGGCTCCGCCAGCCAGGCGGTGGCCGGGTCGCCGTCGACCGCCGCGTGCGCGCCGACCGTGACGTCGCCGGTCAGCACCGTGGACGCGGACGCGGTCACCGGCCGGTCCAGCGGCAGCGCGCCGCCGGGCCGCGGCCGGGCGGTCAACCGCAGGTCGTACGCGGCGTCCACGGGTGTCGCGAAGAACCGGTCCACGCCCAGCGGTTCCTCCCCGGCGCGGGCGAGGAACTGGTCGCAGCGGGTGCCCTCCGGCCCCGGGAAGCACGAGCCGCGCTGCTGCGGCGCGCGGTCGAACGCGTACGCCGGTGCCGGCCCCGCCGTGACGTCGGCCGGCACCCGCAGCCCGCGCTGCGCGGTGAGGCCGGGGATGCCCAGCTCGCGCAGCTCGACGGCGCCGTCGTAGCCCTCGCGGGGGGCGAGCACCGTCACCCGTACGGTCGACGTGAGACCCGGCAGCGTCGCGAGCCGGTGCGGGCCGGCGGTGGCCGGCACCGGCCGGACCACCATGCCCTGGTCGGTGGTCAGCCGCACCAGCGAGACCGGCGCACCGACCCGCAGGTCGTCGGCGAAGTCGACGGTCACCTCGGTCAGCCGCAGCGGTGTTTCCAGCACGACCTCGAGCCACTGACCGGTGGCCTGCTGGAACGGGTCGGAGCGCCAGCCGGTCGCCGGGTCGCCGTCCAGTGCCGCGAACGGCATCGCGGACGGGTCGTTCGCGCCGACCGAGTCGGCGAAGCTCGCGCCGCTGGACGCCTCGACCGACCGGATGCCCTGGTAGGCGGCGACCGTCTGGTGGCCGTCCGCGGGGAACGGCAGCAGGTCGCTGCGCACCCGGCCCTGGCGGGTCGGCTCGTCGGCGGTGAGCGTCTGGCTGACGTTGTCGCGCATCCGGCCGACGTTCAGCTCCCGGCGGCGCAGCCCGTCGGTGACGATCCGCGGCCCCGCCGCCTCGGGCAGGCCGAGCGCGCCACCGGCGTCGCCGGCCAGCACCGTCGGCTGCCGGCTGTCCAGCAGCCCCTGCTCGAGCGCGCCGAGCAGCGATTCCGGGCCGCCGCTGACCACCGGCACGTCGGCGAGCGCGCTCGCCGACACCGTGGGCACCGGGCGGTCGACCTCGAAGATCTCGATCGACGGTACGGACATCGCCGCGTCGACCGGGCTGGGCCCCGTGTCGCCGACCCGCGGGCCGAACGAGGCGACCGGCGCCAGGCCGGGCGAGCCGGCCACCGCCCGGTGCACCACGGCGATCGGCGGCGCGCCGGACGCGGCCAGGTCCAGGTCGTTGCGGACCAGCAGATAGCGGTAGCCGGACCGGGCGAGGAAGCCGGCCAGCGCCGGTGACCCGCGACCCTGCCCGAGCAGCGCCTCAACGGTGTCCATCACCCGGATGTTGCCCTCGGAGCCGAGCGGGATCTGCTGCCGGGTCGCCCACGGCGCCCCGGCGAGCGGCTGGATCGGTTCGTCGATCGTGCGGCCCCAGGTGTGCTGGGCGAAACCGGAGCCCGGCACGATGAGCGTGCGGGCCTGCGGATCCTGCTTCGCGAGCCAGTCGGCCGCCTGGCTCCAGTGCGCGGGCACCGCCGACCAGCCGGGCCCGGGTCGCAGCATGAACAGCCAGGCGGGCGCCGCCGCGGCGATCAGCAGCGCGGCGATCACCGGCGCGGCCGGCAGCCGCAGGCGGCGGATGCCGAACCGGTGGCTCGCGGCGTAGGCGAGGCCGAGCACGATCGGCAGGCGCAGCACCGGCTCGAACTTGTGCACGTTGCGCAGCGGGGCGAGCGGGCCGTCGAGCAGCGCGCGGAGGTGCGGTGCGAACGGGCTGTCCAGCGTGCCGACGTAGCCGATGGTCAGCAGGGTCAGCCCGACCAGCGCGCCGAGCACCAGGAACCGCCGCTCGGGCAGCCCGCGCAGCGCGAGGCCGGTCAGCCCGGCGGCGGCGATCAGCGCGGTCGCGGCCATCAGCGCCGGATTGTCGACGAGCATCCAGCCCGCCGACCACCAGGGCTCGCCCTGCACGATGTAGCCGACCCACTGGTTGGTGCCGCGGGTCGCCTGGAAGAGCGAGGTGACCGCGGTGGTCGTCGCGGAGGACTCGATGTAGTCGAGGAACGGCAGGCTGTACTGGCCGAAGAGCAGCAGCGGCACGATCCACCACAGGGTGGCCCCGGCGACGCAGGCGCACCACCAGCCGGCGAGCACGGCGAGGTTCCTGTCCCAGCGCCGGGTCGCCAGCCACAACCCGGGCAGCACCAGCGCCATCACCACGGCCGCCGCGTTGATCCCGCCCATGCACAGCACCGCGAGGCCGGACAGCGCGGCCGCCCGGCGGGGTGAGCCGATCCGGTGCGCGGCGACCAGCGGCAGCAGCACCCAGGGCAGCGCGACCACCGGCAGCATCTCGGAGGAGAGCGGGCCGATCTCGGTGAGCATCCGCGGCGCGAGCGCGTACCCGAGCGCGGCCAGGACCCGCCCCGGCTCGGCGCCGATCCGCAGCGCCCGGGCCAGCAGGAGCACCCCGAAGTACGCGGCACACAGCAGCACCGCGCACCAGAGCCGCTGGGTGATCCACGGCGGCACGCCGAGCCAGTCGCCGGCGGTGAAGAACGGCCCCATCGGGAACAGGTAGCCGTACGCCTGCTGCTGGAGCTCGCCCGACGTGGCCTGCGGGTTCCACAGGTGCAGGGCGCGGGCCAGGAAGCCGGCGGGATTCTCGGCGAGGTCGAGCTTGGTGTCGAAGGTGGTGCGGCCCGGCCGCTGGAGGAAGGCGAGCACGATCAGCACCAGCGCGCCGCCGGCGGCGAGGCCCCGGCGGCCGGTGCCGGCCGGCGCGGCGGGCGAGGTAGACAGGGCGGGCGTCCTCTTCCGGGTGGCGATGGTCATCGGCGGCACTTCGGCGGCAGACAGCTGAACTCGGCCAGCGCGGTGTAGAAGATCTGCCGGATCCCGGACGGCTGCTTGGTGCGCGCCACCCGCCCGCCGGTGACCTGCGCGATCTGCTTGAGCTCGGTGGGGTCGACGTCCGGGCCGACGCCGATGAACAGGATCGGCACCGGCCGCTTCCGGTCGGCCATGCCGCGCAGCTCGCGCAGCAGCGCGCCGCGGCTGATCCCGCTGGCGTTGTCGTCGGTGCCGTCGGTCAGGATCAGCACCATGTTGATCCGGCCGGGGGTCCAGTTGCGCGTCGCGTCGCGGTAGGCGGCCAGCGTGGTGTCGTAGAGGCCGGTGCCGCCGTTCGGATTGACCCGGATCCGGTCCACCTCCGCCACGATCTCCGGGCGTCGCGGCCCGATCGGGCCGACCGGCACCACCTCCCGGTAGTCGCGCTCGCCGTCGAGGTCGGTGGAGAACTCCCAGACGCCGAGCTCGGTCGTGCCCAGCAGCAGCTTCGCCCCGTCCTGGGCGGCCTTGATCGTGGCGGACAGGCGGGTGTCCGAGGTGCCGGGCACCTGCGCGGCCATCGACCCGGAGATGTCGAACACGGCCAGCAACCGGGCGCTGAGGTGCACCCCGCCCCACGCGTTGAGCAGCGCGACGGTGTCCGGCTCGGCCGGCAACCGGGCGGGCGGATAGGCGCGGTTGAGGATCCCGGAGTCGGCCGGGATGCCGGTCGGCGGCCCGCCGCGGGGGGTGCGCAGCCCCTGGTGGGTGAGCTCCGCGGCGCCCTCCGCGGCGAGCAGCGCACGCAGGAACGCGGTGGCACCCTCCCGCTCGGGACCGGTCGCCAGTACCGCGTACGGGTAGTCGGGGCTGGGCACCGCCGCGGGCGGATACACCGCGACCTGGCGGCGGCCGGCGGCGGCGGCGAACAGCACCGCCTGCTCGGTGCTGACCACGGCGACCTCGCCGGCGCCGGGCCCGGTGGGGGCGGGCGGTGCCTCGCCGGCCAGCGAGACGGTGCGCGGCGCGAGCCGGCGCATGATCGCCGCCGCGCCGGCCTCGGCGGTGTCCGGCTGAGCGGCCCGGGCGAGCGCCCGGATGCCGGCCAGCGCGCCGAAGCCGATCGGGCTGGTCGCCGGGTCGGGCAGCACGACCGGCAGTGGCGGCTTCGCGTCGGCCACCAGCTGGGGCCAGCCGAGGGTGTCGCCGAGCCGGGTCGCCGACCGGCCGTCGAGGGTGAGCACGACCGGGGTGGTCGCCACGGACACGCCCTCGACGGGCGCCTGGTACGCGCCGGCCGCGCGGGCCCGCCGCAGCCACAGCGTCGACTCGGGCAGCCAGACGTCCGGCAGCGCGGCCGGGGCCGCGGCGCTGCCGCTGGGCAGCGGCTGGGAGGACGCGGGCTGGGCGCGGGAGGACGCGGGCTGGGCGCGGGAGGAGGCAGGCCGCGGCGCTGCGGAAGCGGTCGTCCCGCCGGGCGACGGGGTGGTCGCGGCGGCCGGGTCGGCGACGGCGGTGCGTGCCAGGTCCCGCAGCACGTCCGCCGACTCGCGGGCCTCGACGACGACGGTGAGGCAGCGCTCCCGGGTGGCGAGCTCGCGGGCGATCTCCCGGGCCGGCGGGGCGATGCTCGGCGCCGCCGCCACCCGCAGCGTGGCCCGCTGGAGGCAGGCCGCCTCGGTCCGGGTGCGGTCGCGGTAGGTGGCGACGCCCCAGCCACCCAGGACCACGACCAGCGCGATGCTCAGCAGCGTGACCGGCCAGAACTCCGGTCGCCCGCGGAGGCCCTCATCGGTCACGCGCTTCTCCTCCATATGACGTCACCGTTGCGGATTTTCGCAGGCGTGCCCTAGTGTGACGCGACCGTGAATCGTACTCGCTAGTAGGGGTGGCCGAGTAGACCATGATGGATGCCCGTGGCGGTCACGTCCTGTTCCTGAACTGGCGTGATACCACGCATCCGGAGGGCGGCGGTTCGGAGGTCTTCCTGGAACGGGTGGCCGCCGAACTGGTCGGCCGCGGCTATCGAACCACGTTGCTGTGCCAGGCCCACGGCACCGCTCCGGCGGAGGAGACTACCGCGTCGGGGTTGCGGATCGTGCGGGCCGGTGGGCGGCACACCGTCTACCTCTTCGCCGCGCTGATCTATCTGGCCGGCGCCGTCGGCCTCGGGCCGCTGGCCCGCCGCCGGCTCGGCCGGCCGACGGTGATCATCGATGTCGGCAACGGCATGCCGTTCCTGAGCCGCCTGTACGCGCGCCGGCCGGTGATCGCGCTGGTCCACCACGTGCACCGGGAGCAGTGGCCGGTGGTGTTCGGCCCGCGGGTCGCCCGGATCGGCTGGTGGATCGAGTCCCGGCTGGCCGTGCGCGTCTACCGGCGCTGCCGCTACGTGGCGGTCTCCGAGTCGACCCGGGACGAGCTCGCCGGGCTGGGCGTCGACCCGCGCCGGATCACCGTGGTGCACAACGGGACGTCGGAGGTCGTGCTGCCGCCGGCGCCCCGTACGCCGCACCCGAGCCTGGTCGTGCTCGGCCGGCTCGTCCCGCACAAGCGGGTCGAGTTCGCGCTGCGGGCGACCGCGCTGCTGGCCACCGAGCTGCCCACGGTGGAGCTGGTGGTGGCCGGGCACGGCTGGTGGGACGAGCCGTTGCGCCAGCTCGCCGACGACCTCGGGGTCGCCGACCGGGTCCGCTTCGCCGGGTTCATCCCGGAGGAGCGCAAGCACGAGCTGCTCTGCGGCGCGTGGCTGTTGCTGCAGCCCTCACTGAAGGAGGGCTGGGGGCTGACCATCGTCGAGGCCGGCACGCGGGGCACGCCCTCGGTCGCCTTCCGGTCCGCCGGCGGCGTCGCCGATGCGATGGCCGACGGGCGCAGCGGAGTGCTGGTCGACGACGAGTACGAATTCTTCCTGGCGATCAGGGCGCTGTTGCTGGACACCCGGCGACGCAACGAGATGGGCGTGGCGGCCGTGGCCTACGCACGCCGATTCACCTGGGCGACGACCGGCGCTGCCTTCGCCCAGGTGATTACCGACGAGTTGCCCGCGACGCAGCCGACGCGGACGGATCAGCGGGTGCCGTAAACCGAGCTCGCCGGGTTGACCGTGGTTTGCTCGGCGACGTGCTCGGCGGACGGGTTGACCGCGCTGAACGTCGCTACTACGCCGACGATGCCGAGGATTCCCCCGGCGATGGTGGAGACGATGAATGTGGCCAACGAGGCCATGGCTGTTCCTCCCCGATGCTATGGGTCCGCGGACGGTACCACGACGATCGCCGGGTACGCAGCAGTGCGAGCGCAGCGAAGATCATGATTGCTGCGGCGAGCAGGTGAGCGGCCAGCGCGGGCATCCGCCGGCCCGCGGCCGGCGGCCCGGCGGGCACGGCCGGGTTCTCCCACAGCCGCAGATACGGCCCGTCGTAGGCCAGGCGGAGGCCGGTGAGCACGCCGGCCGGCGGCTCGGCGCCCGGCCCGCGGCGGACCAGCACCCAGCGGACGCCGAGCTCCGCGGCCGGGCGGCCGGCGGCGAGGATCTCCTGGGCCAGGGCGGCACGCGGGCTCTCCCCGTCGACCGTCACCGCGCCGACCCGCAGGGCATCGTTGATCAGCACCGGGGCGTCCAGGAAGCGCGGTGCCGGGTCGCGCACCACCACGCCGCGGGTCCAGGCGTAGCGCTGATAGCCCTCGAACGGTAGGGACAGGACCTCGCCCGGCGCGGCCGCGACCCGGGTGGCCACCGCGTCCCAGTCCGCCGGGTAGCGCACCGGCCGCAGCGCGCCGGCACCGCCGAACGCCAGGTCCGGCAGCAGCACGACCGGCAGCAGCACGGCGGCGCCCAGCAGCACCCGGCCGGCCGCCGGCTCGAAGCGGCGGGCGAGCCGGTCGGCGAGCCGCTCGGCGCCGAGCGCGAATCCCAGCGCGACCACGAGCGCGTACGGGATCAGGAACTTCTGGCCGTCGCGCAGCAACCCGGCGCCCGGGACGTGGCCGACCAGCCATTCCAGCACGGGCGCGGCGGGCGCGGTGCCGGCGGCGGCCAGCAGGAACGCCCCGGCGGCGAGGACGAACAGCCGGTCGGCACCGCCGGGCCAGCGGCGGCGCAGCTCACGCAGGCCGACCGCGGCCACCGCGAGCAGGAGGAGCGTGACCACCGGCACGAGCGGCGAGGAGCGGCTGGCCGGTGCGGTCTGCGCGTTCCAGATCCCGCCGGTGCCGGCCAGCGCCACCCAGGAACCGGCCCAGTTCTCCGCCCGGGCGGCGAACGCGGCGACGCCGTCGGCGTCGGAGCGGCCGCCGGCGGTGCTGGTCGCGGCGGCCACCAGCCAGGGCGCGTTGAGGGCCGCGACGGCGGCGAGGGCCGCGACGGTGCCGCGGGACCGCAGGGGGAGCAGCACCCCGACCGTGACCAGCGCGATCAGCCCGCCCGTCGGGGTGACCGCGGCCGGGGCGGCGGCGAGCACCAGCCGGGGCAGCGCGCCGGGCCGGCCCGCGCGCAGGTCCCGCACCGCCGCGACCAGCCACGGCAGGGCGGCGTACGCGAACAACAGCGCCCACTGGCCCAGCAGCAGCCGCTCGGCGAGGAACGGCGTCCACGCGAACGCGAGCGCGGCGACCACGCGGGTGGCCGTGCGCCCGGTCGGCACCAGCCGGGCGGCGCCGAGCGCGGCCAGGTAGACGACGGCGACCAGCGCGATCCGCTGGAGCAGCCAGCCGGGCACGGCCAGGTTGGCCAGCGAGACCAGCGCGTCCAGCGGCACCGCGCGCGGCAGGGCGTCGGCGGGCGCGACCAGCTCCCAGGTCAGCGGCTGTCGCGGCACGAACACCATGTCGTACCGCAGCACATAGCCCGGCAGCGCCAGTGGGGCGAGCACCACCGCGGTGACCGCGGCCGCGACCGCGGGTGGGACGAGACGCTGGTGCACCGGCTACCCGGCCGGCTGCGGCACCAGCGTGCCGATCTGGATCTCGTTGGTGCAGAGCTCGGCGGCCGGGTCGCCGAGCTCCAGCGTGGCCTTGTCGCCCTCGGCCTGCATCAGCAGGAACATCGCGTGGAGGCCGCGGTGCACGTCGAACTGGACCGGCACGTGCTTGCCGACCCGGATCGTCGCACTGGCATCGCGGTCGCTGAGGTAGGCGATCCGGACCACCTGCCAGTAGTCGGCCACGCCGGCCGTCAGCGGGATCGTGGTGGGGCGGCCGCCGGTGACCCGGTAGCCGCAACTCTGCAGGGGCCCGGGCCGGGCCGTCACACCGTTGACCCAGGCCGGCCGGATGTGGCCGGCCTCGTCGAACATCGACAGCTTGCTGGCGGCGGTCACGAACACCGGCCCGTCCTTGAGCGGGCCGAAGAACCGCGACTGCATGTTCCACGGGTGGGACAGCGGCGACAGCACGTCCTCCGGCACGGGCCGGTCCATGAACACCGTTCCCGGCTCGGCATCGGCGAGATCGGCCTGCGCGGTACGCAGGTAGTCCCGGCCTACCTTGGCCTGCCAGTCGGTGCCGAAGTCGACGCCGCTGTAGACACTGCTGGCGACCAACAGCACCGCGCCGGCCGTCAGCGCGGCCGGCAGCGGCCTGAACCCGCTCCGGACCAGCGGGGGCGGGGTGGCGGCCGCCGGCTCACCGGGCTCGTCCAGGCGGCGCAGGCCGCACACCGCGACCCCCACGCACAGCGCCGCGACCAGCAGGACATCGCCGAGGTAGCGCGGCACGAGCCCGGCGACGCCACCCATCGTCGAGCCCAGCCGGGTGGCCGCGATCAGCCCGGCCGCCAGGGCCGAGAACAGCGCCAGCAGGATCCAGGCGCGGACCGCGACCCACCGGCGGAACCGGATCGTCACCGCCACCAGCGCCGCGACCAGCGCCCACGAGATCCACTGAGCCGTCCGCGTCGGCGCGGCGACGGGCGTGCCGTCACCGGCGTGCAGCCAGGTCCACGGCCCGCCGAGCAGCCCGGGCGTGAGCGATTCGCCGAAGAACTGCCGCAGAAAGGTGCCCACCTCGGCCGCGTTCGTCGGCCGCAGCGACGAACCCGTCGACATGGCCAGGTAGGCGGCGAGGAAGAAGACCGAGATTCCGGTCAGCATCGCCCACGCCGGCCACCAGCGGCGGACGGTGACGAGCACCGCGCGCACCGGCCCGCCCGGCGCGTACAGGCAGAGCGTGACCAGGAAGACGAGCGGCGCGATGAACACCGCCTTCTCGAAGAACAGCAGCGCGGCGGCGACCGCCAGGGCGAGCGTCGCCAGGTGCCGGCGCTCGCCGGAACGCAGGTAGCGGACCTGGGCACCGACCGCGATGATCATCGCGAACTGCAGGGGCAGCATGTTGACCCCGACCGCCCACCACGCGCTGATCTCCAGCGTCATGGGGTTGAACAGGAACAGGCACAGCGGCACCAGCAGTGCCCAGCCGGCCGGCAGCAGGAACCGCAGCAGTCGATAGAACGCCACGCTGACCGCGGCCTGCCCGAGCAGCATCAGCGTCGCGTACGGCCAGTACTCGTAGCCGGTCAGCCGCTCGATGACGTAGGTGATCAGCCGCCCGGCCGGCATGAAGTGGTTGTTGTACAGCCCGAACAGGTGCCCGACGCGCAGCCCGAACTCGTCGGCCTGGGCGATGATCGGGAAGTCGTCGTAGGTGAGGAAGCCGCGGCGGGTGATCGACGCCCGCCAGAGCACGCTCAGCGTGATGAGCACGGCGGCGGCCGCATCGACCGGGTCTATCCGGGCGGCGCGGGCCGGTAGTGCCGCGGCGAACCGCGAACTGAGACGGGTGGACGAAACGCCTGCCATGGTGCCGAACTTTAGACCCTGAGCTACTCCCGGGTAGACCCGAGGTTTCCCCGCGAGTAACCTGCACGAACCGGAGCCCCGGCAGGGATCGTGCGGCGGAGATGCGAGGGTGAATGACCGAGGCAGTTGATGTCTGTGTGGTGGGTGGTTGCGGCCGGGTCGGCCTGCCGCTGGGCATCGCCCTGGCCTCGCGCGGCCTGTCGATCGTGCTCTATGACATCGACGCCGCCGCGGTCGACCGGGTCAACTCCGGCGCCATGCCGTTCGCCGAGGAGGGCGCGGCGGCACCGCTCGCCGAGGCGCTGGCGGCGGGCCGGCTCCGCGCCACCACCGACGCGTCGGCGGTCGGGCTCGCCGATGCGCTGATCGTGGTCGTCGGCACGCCCGTCGACAAGCACCTCAATCCCGATCTCGGCGCGGTGCCGCAGGCCATCGAGCGGTGCGCGGAGCACCTGCGCGACGGCCAGCTGATCGTGCTGCGCAGCACGGTCTACCCCGGCGTGACCGCGCTGACCGAGCGGCTGCTGGCCAGCAAGGGCCTGGCGGTCGACGTGGCGTTCTGCCCGGAGCGGATCGCCGAGGGCCGGGCGATGACCGAGCTGTTCACGCTGCCGCAGATCGTCGCCGCCCGGACGCCCCGGGCGCTGGAGCGCTCCGAGGCGCTCTTCCGCCACCTCACCGACTCGGTCGTGCGGCTGGAGCCGGAGGAGGCGGAGCTCGCCAAGCTGTTCACCAACACGTGGCGCTACATCAAGTTCGCGACGGCCAACCAGTTCTGGATGATGGCCAACGACTTCGGGCTCGACTTCGCGCGGATCAGGCACGCGGTCGCCTTCGACTATCCGCGCGCCGCCGACCTGCCGATGCCCGGCTTCGCGGCGGGCCCCTGCCTGCTCAAGGACACGATGCAGCTGGCGGCGTTCAACCGCAACAACTTCGTGCTCGGCCACTCCGCGATGCTGATCAACGAGGGGCTGCCGCTCTATCTGGTCTCCCGGCTGGAGGATCGCTTCGACCTCGCCGAGCTGCGGGTCGGCATCCTCGGCATGGCGTTCAAGGGTGGCAGCGACGACTCGCGCGACAGCCTGGCGTACAAGCTGCGGAAGATCCTGACGCTCAAGGCGCGCGAGACGCTGTGCACCGATCCGTACATCGCCGACGACCGGTTCCTGCCGCTGGAGGACGTGCTCAAGCGGGCCGACCTGCTGGTCATCGCGGCGCCGCACCCCGACTACGCCGAGCTCGAGACCGACAAGCCGGTGGTCGACATGTGGGGACTGACCGGACGGAGCGTGCTGGTATGACGCCCCGGGTGTCGGTGGTCATTCCCGTCTACAACGAGGGCGAACGCGTGGTCCGGCACCTCGAGCGCATCCTGCGCGAGGTGCTGCTGACCGCAGAGATCCTGATCGTCCACGACATGCCCGAGGACACCACGGTGCCGTACGCGCAGGAGATCGCGCGACACGACCCGCGGGTGCGCACGGTGCTCAACACGTACGGTCCCGGCCCGGCCAACGCGATCCGGTTCGGGATCGACGCGGCGCGGGCGCCGGTGGCGGTCGTGACGATGGCCGACGGCTGCGACGACCCGCGGCAGATCGACGACCTGGCCCGGCTGGTCGACCGGGGAGTGGTGGTCGCGGCGGCGTCCCGCTACATGCCCGGCGGGCAGCAGGTGGGCGGGCCGCGGTTCAAGCGGATGGCGTCCCGCTGGGCCGGCCGCAGCCTGTGGCTGCTGGCCCGGGTCGGCACCCGCGACGCCACCAACAGCTTCAAGGCCTACGACACCACCTTCGTCCGCGAAGTGGGCATCGAGTCGCGGACAGGCTTCGAGATCGGCATCGAGCTGACCGCGAAGGCGACCCGGCTGCGCCGCCCGGTGGCGGAACTTCCGACGATCTGGCTCGACCGCCAGCTCGGTGAGTCACGCTTCGACGTGGGCCGGTTCCTGCCCAGCTACCTGCGCTGGTACGGCTTCGCGTTCGGCCGGCGGCTCAACCCGGAACAGCTCACCGCCCGGTGGGCCGCCCGCAAGCCGGACCTGGTGCCGGCCGACCGCGACGCAGCCGACCGCGACAAAGCCGACCGCGACAGCGACAAGGCCGACCGCGACGCAGCCGACCGCGATCAAGCCGGCCGCGACGCAGCCGACAGCGACAAAGCCGACCGCAACAAAGCCGACCGCAACAAGGAGGACACCCCGGCATGACGAAGGTTCTGGTCACGGGATCGGCCGGCTTCATCGGCGGATACCTCGTCGAGGAGCTGCTCGGCCGCGGGCACGAGGTGGTCGGGCTCGACGACTACTCGAAGTACGGCCCGGTGGCACACGGCTACGACGACCACGAGCGGTACAGGTTCGTCGAGGGCGACGCCCGGGACCCGGGCCTGCTCACCGAGCTGCTCGCCGACTGCGACCACTTCATCGCGGGCGCGGCCATGATCGGCGGCATCTCCTACTTCCACACGTACGCCTACGACCTGCTCGCCACCAACGAGCGGATCATGGCGGCCTCCTGCGACGCGGCGATCGCGGCGCACCGGACCGGCAAGCTGAGCAAGGTCACCTACCTGTCGTCGTCGATGGTGTTCGAGTCGACCGACCGGTGGCCGAGCAAGGAAGGTGACCAGCAGGAGGTCCCGCCGCCGCGCTCGTCCTACGGCTTCCAGAAGCTCGCCGTGGAATATTACGCGCGGGCCGCCTGGGATCAGTACAAGCTGCCGTACACCATCGTGCGGCCGTTCAACTGCGTGGGCGTGGGCGAGGGCCGGGCGCTGGGCGAGGCGGAGGTGCTCTCCGGCAACGTCAAGCTGGCGATGTCGCACGTGGTGCCCGACCTGGTGCAGAAGGTGCTCAAGGGCCAGGACCCGCTGCACATCCTCGGTGCCGGCGAGCAGGTCCGGCACTACACGTACGGCGGCGACCTGGCGCGCGGCATCGTGCGGGCGATGGAGCACGAGGCGGCCCGGAACGAGGACTTCAACCTGTCGACCGCCGAGGCCACCACGGTGCTCGAACTGGCCGAACTGATCTGGCGGAAGATCAAGGGCCCGGAGGCGCCGTTCCGGTGGGTCAGCGACGAGCCGTTCGCCCACGACGTGGCGATGCGCGTGCCGGACGTGACCAAGGCCCGCGAGGTGCTCGGCTTCACCGCGGAGACCACGCTGGACGCGATGCTCGACGAGGTGATTCCGTGGATCACCCGGGCGGTCGCGGAGGGCCGCCTCTAGCGACCCGGTCCCGGCGGGCCATCGGCGTCGCCGGTGCCGCGGTCGCGGTGGCCGGCGCGGTCACCAGCGCGCTCGGCTACCTCGTACCGGTGCTCGGCGCCCGCCGGCTCAGCGCCGGCGACCTCGGCGCGCTCGCGACCGTGCTCGCGATCGCCGCCATCACGAGCGTGCCCGGCACGGGTCTGCAGATCGCGGTGGCGGTGCACCGGGCCCGCCGCCCGGGCGCGACCGCCGGGCGCGCCGGCTGGCTGACCGCCGCCGTGTGCGCGGGTGCGGTCGCCCTGTTGGCGCCGGTGGCGGGGCCGCTGCTCGACCTGCCCACGACGGTCACCCTGCTGCTGGCGGTGTACACCGGCGTGATCGTGCTGGCCGGGCGCTGGCTGGGGGAGTTGCAGGGCGACGAGCGGTTCCTGCGGCTCGCGCTGGGCATGGCCATCCTGGCCGCCGGGCGGTACGGCGGGCTGATCGCCGGGCTGCTGCTCGGCGCCGGGCTGACCGGGTCGGTGCTGGTCGGCACCGCGCTGGCGATCCTGATCCTGCCCGCGCTGGCCGTGCTGGCCCGGCGGCCCACCGCCCGGCCCGGCGACGCCGGCATCACCGCGCGGCAGGTGTTCACCGCCTGCTCGGCGATGCTCGCGATGCTGGCCGTCTCGTACGCCGACCTGATCCTCGCCCGTGACCTGCTGCCGGCCGCCACCTCCGGCGCGTACGCGGTCGGCACCGTGCTGACCAAGGGCGCGCTGTGGGCGCCGCAGGTGGTCACCGTGCTGGCGCTGCCCCGGCTCGCGCAGGGCAGCCGGCGTGCGCTCGTGATCGCGCTCGGGCTGGTCGCCGGCAGCGGCGCGGTGCTGATCCTCGCGTCCGCGGTCGCGGGCGGCGTGGCGTTCCGGCTGGCCGGCGGCCCCGACTACGTCGGGCTGGGCCGCTACGCGCCCGTCTTCGCCACGGTCGGCGCCCTCTACGCCCTGGTGTTCGTGCTGGTCAACGCGCGGGTGGCGAGCGGCGCCCGGTGGCCCTCGGCGCCGCTGTGGGCGGCGGTCGTCGCGCTGGTGGTGGCCGCCGAGTGGCTGGTGCCGCACACGTTCCCGGCGATCATGTGGTGCGCGGCGGGCACCGCGGCCCTGGCGCTGGCGGCGACGGCGCTCGTGACCCTGCGCGGTGGCGCCGGCTCCTCTTGGCCGACGGGCCCGGCGGCTCCATGATGGAGTGGTGAACCTCGATGTGCGTGCCAGGGTCGCCGCGACATTGATCGTCGTGGGACTCGCCCTCGCCGGCTGCACCGGCTGGTCCACCGCACCGACCGACATCACCTCCACCAGCGCGAAGCTGCACGCGCAGGCGCTGTGCGCGGCCGAGACCAGCGACAACCCGTGCACCTACTGGTTCCAGTACTGGGCGGAGGGATCGACCACGATCCTCAGCACGCCGAAGTCCGAGGCCAACGTCAACACCAACGGCGGCTACGTCGACGTCAGCCAGGACATCACCGGGCTGGCCCCGAACACGATCTACCACTCGCAGCTGTGCGGCTACGGCGACCGCGACATCGCCCAGCCCGGCGTGTGCATCGGCCTGCACAGCAGCACGCTGTCGGCGCCCGGTCAACGGCCGGACGCCGGCGACTTCAGCGCCACCCAGCGGTTCCGCACGGCCGGCCCGGGCACCCGCGCCACCGTGGACGTCGGCCGGCCGCTGTCCTCGGCCGACACCCGGGACACGCCGATCTCCCGCGACGCCGGCTTCAGCGCGGCGTACTCGGCGACGGACAGCCTGTGGATCTTCGGCGACACCACGCAGGGCCCCGGCGACTGGTTCCAGCTGGGCACCACCGCCGCGGTCGGGCCGTACGCCCGCGGCCAGGCGCCGACGGGCCTGCGGGAGCTGCCGACGCCACCCGCCGCGCCCACCCCGAACCCCGAGCGGCCGGCGCTGTTCCTGCCGGCGCCGCAGGGCCTGCTCACCACGGTGACCAACGCGCAGGGCGCCACCGAGGTGGTGGCGTGCGAGTCGACCGGCCACGGCTATCCGGCCTCCTGGACGTCGGGGATGACCCGCGTTCCCGACACGTCGACGCTGCTCATCGTCGTCCACGAGGTCTGCGTGCAGGACGACAAACCCACCTGGCCGACGGCCCGGGTCAAGCTGATGGTGTACGACCCGGCCACCAACCGGTTCACCTCGACGGTCACGCCGTTCGCCGCGTCGCCGCTGTGGGTCGGCGTGCCGGCCGAACAACTGCTCGGCTCACCCGTCTTCGGCGGCGACGGGTTCCTCTACCTGTACGGGTCCGACGTCCACACCAGCCGGGCGTTCGTGGCCCGGGTGCCGGCGGACCGGGGCGCGTGGGGCCGGGCAGCGGACTACGAGTGGTGGGGCAGCCCGGATCTGGGCCCGCCGCGGTGGACCCCGGTGCAGTCGTCGGCGGTCTCGGTCGGCGCCATCGCCACTCCGTGGACGGTGCACGTCGCCGACTACACCGGCGCCGGCGACCACAAGCTGGCGATGATCGTGCAGGACGTCTTCCGGGACGGCGGATACACCGTCTACGAGGCGACCTCGCCCACCGGGCCGTGGGCGGCCGTGGCTTCCGGGCGGGTGCCGGACCCCTGCGGCCCGGACTTCGGCTGCTACGCCTTCACCGGCCACCCGGAGCTGAGCACCGCGACCGACTTCATGCTCTCGTGGTATTCGCCGCGGGATCGCGGCGGCCGCGGCCACATCCGGCTGGGCACGGTTTCCTGGTAGCTACCTGGTAACTACCTTGTAACCACTTTGAAGTATTGAAAGATCTCAATAATCGATCTATGGTCGCCCCCCGACCCTCTTTCGGCCGAGGAGCTTCCCTGATGAAACACCGCTACCGTGCTGCCCTGGCCGCCCTCGGGTTGGCCTGCCTCATCGGCGCCGGAATCGCGACAGCCGCACCGGCATCCGCGGCCACCGCCAACGGCAGCCTGCGCGGCGCCGCCTCCAACCGGTGCCTGGACGTGCCCGGCTTCACCGCGACCAACGGCACCCAGCTGACCCTCTGGGACTGCACCGGCGGCGACAACCAGGTCTGGACCTACACCACGACCAAGCAACTTCTGGTGTACGGCGGCAAGTGCCTCGACGCGATCCTGCCGAACAACGCACCCGGCACGACGGTCGCGATCTGGGACTGCAACGGCGGGGCCAACCAGCAGTGGAACATCAACTCCAGCGGCACGGTGACCAACGTCCAGTCCGGCCTGTGCCTGGACCCGAGCAACAACGGTACGGCGAACGGCACGCCGATCCAGCTGTGGACCTGCACCGGGCAGGCGAACCAGCGCTGGACCGCACCGGCCGGCACCCCGGGCACCCCGTGCCAGGCGACGAGGGCGATCACCTACACCCTGGAACGCGTCGCCGCCCCGACCGCCGACCAGACCGACGCGTACAACCGGATCAGCTCGGCGATGGACAAGGCCGTGGCGGTGTACAACTGCTACACGACTCTCAGTAAGACCTTGCGGGTGCAGTACAACCCGGGGGTGGCCACCGCGGACGGCAACTACAACGGCACCATCCGGTTCGGCTCCCGGGCGAGCATGGTGCAGGCCACCGCGACGCACGAAACCGCGCACACGCTCGGCGTGGGCACCTACTCCGGCTGGGCGTCGCGGGTCTCCGGCGGCCGGTGGACCGGCACCAACGCCATCAACGAACTGCGGGCCATCACCGGCGACGGTGCCGCGGTGCTGTACGCGGACGGCTCGCACTTCTGGCCGAACGGGCTGAACCAGCCGAGCGAGGTCGGCTCGCCGGACGACTACGTCAACCACACCCGGATGGTGCTGGCGCTGCGCCGCGACATGGGCATCTGACGACCCCGCCGAGAAGGGGTGTGCCAGTCGGCACACCCCTTCCCGGTCTCCCGGATCAGCGCAGCTTCACCGACACGAGCTTGTCGTCGAAGCCGACGGTGGCCAGATCCCGGACGTCGCCGTCGATGAGCTTCGACTCACCGGTGCAGTCCTTACCGGTCCACAGCTTCAGACTGCCCTGGACGGCGACCGAGGAGGTCACACCGGGGCGGGCCAGATTCTGGCAGCCGGCGCCGGCGACGCCCTGCGAGGCACCGTTGTCGCTGAAGTTCGCGTCATCGAAGAGCACGGCGCTGGTAGCAGTGACGTCGTCGCCCTTGCCGCTGTCTTTGCCGCTGCTGTTCTCGCCGTTGCTGTCTTTGCCGCTGCTGTTCTCGGCGTTGCTGTCTTTGCCGCCGCTGTTCTCGGCGCTGCTGTTCTCGCCGTTCTGGGCGCCCGCCTTGCCGCCGTCCGGGCGCAGGCCGAACCACACGCCGCCGACGCCCTGCCCCTTGGTGTCGCCCGGCTGGGTGTCCTTCGCGAACCGGTACGCCGGCCAGCCCTTGATCGTGACCTGCAGCGTGCCGTCGTCCCGCTTGACGACGCCGACGTCCTTCTTCCGGATGCCGTCGATGAAGATCTTGCCGCCCTGCTGCACGGTGAGCGGCGGCCAGGTCACGGCGCAGGCGCCCGCGCAGTTCGACTTCGACGGGCTCGCGGTGTCCGTGTCGAACCGGTAGAGGGTGAGACCGGCGCCGTTCACCACGACCGGGTCCAGGTCGCCGGCCGAACCGGCGGTCAGCTGGACCCACTTCTTCGCGATCGGTGCCGTCCGCGCGTCCGGCGCGCCACCGTTCCGCAGCGCCCAGTCGCCGGTGCTGGGCTGGGCGCCGTTCGCCTTCGCGGTGCCGGAGAGGAGCGAGAGCGCGCTCCCGGCGGCCGGGGCCTCGGCCGCTTGCGCCGCGGGGCCCTGACCCGAGCAGGCGGTCAGCGCGAGAGTGCCGGCGACGGCTACGACGGCGAGGGGAAGAAGGCGCTTGGTGAGCATCGTTTTCTCCTGATTCGTTAGGCTCCGGGCGGTTCCGGCGGCCGGTCAGGATGCACACGAGCCACATTCTGGATTGGTTCAAGTCTGTCTCGAAAGCCGACCGCGTCGCGCGCCTCGGCACCCCGGCTGACGAGCGGATTCATCGCCGAATGTGGTCTGGATCACATCGATGTCCGCAGCTCGTTGCCGGATGAGTTGATGCCTGCTGTGGCACACGCGGTTGCTTGAGTCACGCTTCCGCACCGTGGCAAGCTGAGTGCGCCACTGAAGTCCCCGACCTTGATCGCGGGGGCTGCGGACAGCCGGCCGGGTGCGACCATCCGAGCTGCGATCACGTCGCACTGGCCTCCATTCTCAAGGGGGAAGTGGAGATCATGCGTGTCCTACGAGTTGTCAGCACATTCGCGGTCGCGGTGCTTCTCGCGGCCATGGCCGCGTCACCCGCCGCCGCGTCCGCGTCCGCCTTCGCCGAGCCGGGAGCGGTGCTGAACCTCTCCTGGAGTGCGCCGGCGGCGTCCAATCAGGTGTTCACCACCACCTTGACCTGCCATCCCACCGGCGGCGGCGAAGAGTGGTACATGGACGCGGAGGCCGCCTGCGGTGACCTCACGACGGCGGGCGGGAACTTCGAGTCACTGCCGGGCCGGCTGCTCAATTGCGAGGGCGTGCAGGGCTGGGCGATCCGCACCACTGCCAGCGGCCACTGGTTCGGGCAAGCGGTGAGCTACGACGAATCGCACGCCAACTGGTGCGAGGCCAGAAAGAAGCTCGGCTGGGTCTTCATCTTCTGACCGCGGCGGATTCCAGCCGGCGACGATCGGCGGAAGCCCGGCGAGGTCTGGCGAGGCCCGGCGAGGCCCGGCGAGGTCTGGCGAGGCCCGGGGAGGCCTGGCGAGGCCCGGGGAGGTCTGGCGGGGCCCGGGGAGGCCGTGGCGAGGTGTGGCGAGGCCTGGCGAGGTGTGGCGAGGCCCGGGAGGTCGTGGCGGGGCCCGGGAGGCCTGGCGAGGTGTGGCGAGGCCTGGCGAGGTGTGGCGAGGCCCGGGGAGGTCTGGCGGGGCCCGGGGAGGCCTGGCGAGGT